>JAQUOK010000663.1 GCA_028717165.1 Victivallaceae bacterium
CAATGTACATTGTCCCATGGTGTTTTTCCTTTTTTATTTTTGATTTAGACTTCGAAAAATAAAGGTTAAACACCAGCTTTCAAGCCTTATTCAGAACTTACCGGACAAATGTCCTAATCGTAAATAAAACAGTAGAGTGGGTTCTATATTTTACGGGGGCATATATCCAATTTTTTTTACTTATGTGGGCGTTTGTAATGCCACCTTTTATTCAAAATATTTATATTGCTTTATTGTTTTCCATTTATTCAACAGCAGTTTTCGCCGTAATAAAAAAACGCTCTAAAAAATTAATATATATTGTGGCTGGAGTTCAGTTTGTTCTATGGACAGTTTTAAATTTTTGTCAATTGCCTATTGTGCTTGGCTTATTACTATTTCTATCGATGTTTTTGGTTTTCGGGTTAAGCGCAAAAGGACTGGCTGTTTTATTTTCAGATAAAGCGGAAAAACAAAATAACAGTTAACTCGTTACCTATTGCTATAATTACGGTAAATTAAACGCACTGAGCTTTATACAGACAGGTGCAATTCCTAAAGTAGTTTGCGTTTTCCAAACGCAATTAACCAGACCGACTTGCTCTTTGCGCTCTCATTGTCGCATAAGTTAAAAATTACGGACTTTAAAGCGCTTCTTTCCATGTATGGAGCTTGCAATATGAAATACAACCTTGATATTAATTCTGAACATTTTTTTGAATCAAGGAATACTTATGATTATCCAGGGGAAACTCACCCTTGCGCAACAGGCGGCCGGGAGAAAATACTGGCATCTGTTCAATATCTTTAATGCGACGACATTCGCCTGTGCGGCCGATAACGTTCTGTATTTATTCGCGCTCGAAATCGGCTGCCCCCAATACATTATTCCGGTTATCGCCTCTTTCGTATATATCGGTTTCCTGGCTATACCGCTGGGCAAACTGCTCGTCGCCAAAGTCGGCGCGAGCTATTCAGTGACAATTTTCTGGGGACTCAGAAGTTTTTTCGCCCTTATAAGTGCGGCCAGTCCTTTTCTCATCAGCGCTTTTGGAACAGAGGCCGGAATTATTACGCTGCTTGGCGGAGGGTTAGGTTTTTACTTCTGCACGTCGGCCGGAATTGTTGCCGTCAATCCTTTATTGGGAGAAATAACCCTTCCGGAACAGCGGGGCAAATTTACATCTGATATTTTCAGAAATTTCAACCTGGTTTCTTTGTTATGGCTTTTGCTGATAAGTATGGTGATGAAAAAATATGCCTCACGGGAAACTTTTCAGATAATTATCAGCTGCGGGGTTCTGGCAGGATTCGCTTCCGCCTTTACCGCTTCCCGAATTACCGAGACCGCGCTCCCGCGGGAATCCGCCGGGGTTCCGCTGTGGAACTCGCTGAAAGAAGCCGCCCGGAACCGCACCGGAAAAAAACTGCTTTTGGCTAATATCGCGGTCATGTCCGGTATTGTCCTGGTCCTGCCGATTTCCGTGACCGCGGTAAAGACCGGTTATCAGGTCAGCGATTCGACCGCTTTGATATGTGCGCTTATTCAATTCGGCGGCGGAATCCTCATTGCCGCCGTCAGCGGCGTTATTTCCACGCATTCCGGGCCGCGCCCGGTAGTCCTGCTCGCGTTTTCCCTGCTTATTGTTTCCGCCCTGATGTGGATATGCGCGCCGCCGGAATTTTCTTTTGGCTATACCGGGTTCATCTTTCTCCTGAACGGCGCCGCCGGGATGGGGGCGCCGATGGCGCTTACGCATTATTTCCTTAATATTGTCCCGGATAAAGACAGGCTCGGTTATTCTCTGTTTATCAGCATGACTGCCGGGATCTGCGCCGGGATTTTCAGTTTTGCCGTCGGCGCCGGTCTGCTGAAACTTATTCCCGCGCTGGATTACGGCGGCATGGAGGTTTTTAAAATTTATTTTGGGGCGGTAATTTTTCTGCTTTTCCCGTTTCTGCTGATTATTATGTCTCTGGAAAGGCTGCGGGACTGGAAAGTCAGCCAGGTGCTCGGACTGGCTTTTGCGCCGCGCGACGTCCGCGCTCTACTGCTTCTGAATAAAATGGAGAAGACCGGCTCCGAATCCCAGGAGCTTGACGCCATTGAGCGGTTGAAACATACGCGTTCGCTTATTTCGGCCGATAAAATCCTCTCGTACCTCGAAAGCCCGAAATATCTGGTGAAGACTAAAGCCATGCTGGCGTTGTACGAAATACCTTTCGGCGACAACGTGCAAAAAAGACTGCTTGAGGAATTGAAATACGGGACGTATACTACCGCTCCCGCCGCCGCCATGATCCTGGGCGCCAGAGGCATAAATGCCGCGGTCCCGCTTCTCCGCCGGAAACTTGATTCGGAGAATATTTATCTGGCCGGGCGTTCCATGGTGGCGCTGACCCAGCTTGACGACAGGGACAGTTTTTCCCGGATAAAGAAAATCTTCGTGGAATCGGATAATCAATTCATCTCAATCAGCGGCGCGGTGGCGCTGTCGCTTATGGGGGACCCCGAATCCCTGAAGCTCCTGCTGGAGAAAACCCTGGAGGATAATCTCGACCATTCCGTCCGTACCGAGATTTACAGCGCCATAGCGGAAATAGGCGGGATCGGCGACGAATTCTATAAGTTATTCAAATTGTATTTTACCAAAAAGAATTTGCAGAATCCGCTCTGTATTGCCTTTCTCGAGGGAATACGGAAAGAGATCGGAAGAGCACAC
>JAQUOK010000664.1 GCA_028717165.1 Victivallaceae bacterium
TCATAAAAAGAGCTATTGTTACCAGTATAACTGGAGGTCTAAAATGATTAAACGTAAAATTCAAAGAGAATTGGCTTTATTGGCCGAGCAATATCCTGTAGTAACGATTACCGGCCCAAGGCAGTCCGGTAAAACTACGCTGGCCCGTATGCAATTTCCTTCTTACAATTATGTTAATCTGGAAGATCCCGAAATTCGACAATTGGCGGAACAGGACGCCAAGGAATTTCTCAAGCGATATAGTGCCCCGGTCATTATTGACGAAATTCAGCGTCTTCCCATGTTGTTAAGCTATATCCAGGTGGAAAGCGACCGCGCCAAAAGAAAAGGCGCATTTATATTAACAGGCAGTCACCAGGCCGAATTACGGGCACAAGTGAGCCAGTCTTTAGCCGGGCGAACCGCAATTTTACATTTATTGCCGCTTTCTATTGCTGAGTTGAGCGAAGCCGGATTCACTATGGATCGGGATGAATATATATTCAAGGGATTTATGCCTCAGCTTTATAATGAAAAGATGGATGTACATCGTTTTTATCGCAATTACTATATGACTTATGTCGAACGCGATGCCCGGCAACTGGTGAACATTCGTAATTTTACTGCCTTTGAACGTTTTATCAAAATACTTGCCGGACGTGTCGGGCAGTTGATCAATTTAAGCGGTTTAGGCAACGATGTCGGTGTTTCCGGCGGAACAATTTCAGAATGGTTGTCGATTTTGGAAGCCAGTTTCATTATTTTTCGTCTGCCGCCGTATTTTGAGAATTTTGGCAAACGCCAAACCAAATCATCAAAGATTTACTTCACCGAAATAGGACTGGTATCTTACCTTCTTGAGCTGGAAAATCCGAATATGGTTGCCCGCGATCCCTTATTAGGCGGGCTTTTTGAAAATATGGTCGTCCTGGAAGCTTTGAAGACCCGCTATAATGTATCCAAAGAGGCCGGAATTTATTTCTTCCGGGATTCCAACGGAATGGAAATCGATCTCCTGCAAAGTGCAAATCGTACGCTTTACCCAATAGAAATCAAAGCGGGACGCACCTACTCCAAAGCTTTCACAGCAAATATTGAGAAGTTCCGTAAACTGACTCCTCAGGCCGGTACCGGAACCATCATTTATTCAGGGGAAGCTCAGCAAAAAATTGGGGAAAACAATCTGATTAACTTTACAGCTACGGCAACAGTGATTCAGTAAACTCTGCGACCTTGTTGAGTTTATCAATTGACAAGGTTTGTAGCTTTTGAATCAGTTGTTCCCGAATATGTTTATCATTAGTATCCAACAGAGGGGAATTGGCATTGCCGAGAAAATCAGGCATTTGCGATAGATATTTTTCTTTAGCTTTGCGATCAGCATGAGCTTGATAATGCTTGGTCATTTCTGGGCTCATGTGTCCTAAAACTGATTGGACAACAGGCAGCGGAATTTGATAACAGCCGGCGATATATGCAAAGGTGTGGCGTAAACTATGAATATCTTTGACACTGCTGGCGCGGTTCCTTCCTTTGGCAATCCGCGTGGTCATAATTCCGAGTTCTTTCAAAAAGCTCTTAAACCGGTATGAAATTCCGCTTGGATTTTTTTGGTACATCGCCGCATGTTCAGTGAGGACATATTCACTTTCCAGAGCGAGGGACTTTTGTTCATGCAAAAAACGAGCGAGGGGCGGTAAGATCGGAATTTCCAAGGGGGTACCAGTTTTGCGCCGCTTGCGTACGATCCAACGTTCATCACGGATGTCATCCCACCGCAAAGTACAAATATCTCCTTCCGACAGTCCCGTACATATGCCAATAATGAAGATGGGACGGACAAACTCATTAAGATTCTTGCCAATGAGCTTTAGCTCGGCAGGAGTAAAGGCGTCACGGCTTTCAGAGTCGTTATTCATCATGTCAAAATCAAATGGATTGTAAATGATTCCCGCATCCTCCTGGAGTTTGGAGAATACGGATTTCAAGGTTTTGTGAAACGCATTGACAGTACGTCCGGAAAGCTGTGACAGTGCGTCGTAGCTATGCTCGACGGAGTTACGCTGATAAACAATTTTACGAACAAAACGACCTTTTTCCCGGAGTTGTTGAATATAGGTTTCGGCATGCTGGCGGGTTACTTTGTCGAGTTGCTGAATATCTGGATACTTGGCGGTCATAAAGGCGACAAAATCGCGCCATTGGCTCAGGTTGATGTTTTGTTGTTGGACGCTTGGTTGCTTTCGCCTCGGCTTGGCAATATAGAGATCAAAGGCATCAGCCAAGGTTATTTTGCTTCCCCCGGTTAATTCCTGTTTGAAATTTTCGACCAATGCTCCTAAACTCTTTTGCTCGGAGAGTTTTTTTGCTGTCTCTCTGACATTCTTTTCATAAGCAAGTGCTGCAGGCTTGGTTGAACATCCTTCGCAAACGCCGTAGTACCGCTTGCCATTTTGCATGAATTCATAGTGATATTCAGCGGTCTCTCCAACTTTCATTTTGCGCTTTCGGATGCTCATAAATCACCTTTTTCTTAATCTTGCTAAAATAACATCAATGTTGCGAAGTGTCAAGGTGAAATTACGGCATTTTTACGGCAAAATAAGGATAAATGGTGTTTTTTGTGCTTTAGTGCGTTTGACTGGGGGTCAAAAGGTCGGAAGTTCGAATCTTCTCATCCCGACCATTTTTTTGCCTAAAAATGTTGTTTTTG
>JAQUOK010000665.1 GCA_028717165.1 Victivallaceae bacterium
AGTCAGAGCCATGGCGACATCCGGCGCATTCAAGGTGTTCGGCGACATAAAACGGTCGGTAATCGCCAGCCCGGCGGGAATGCCTTTGATCCCGAGCGCCGCGTATTCGAATTCTCTCAGGCGTTCTCCGGCAATCTGCGGGTCGGTAGTATCGCTCGGAGCCTGCTGCTCAAAAAGAAGTATGAAATTTCCCTGATCGAGATTTTCGTGAAAACGGTTCACCGTCGGGTCAAAATTCATTTCCAGTTGTAAGCCGTCATCATAAGCCATTTTAAGACTCTGGTTAAATATCCTTATTCTTTTTTCCGAAGTCAAAAATAAAAAATAACCCGGCGAGAAGATTGAAGCTTATAAGTATTGCCGAAAAAACAATCGGAACCGTTGCGCCGTTCGGTATGCCGGCGGCGTCCAGAATGACGTTAATGGTAACGTCCCGCAGCCCCAGTCCTGAATTTGAAGGCAACATTCCCGCAACATTGCCGACGGTAACCGCAGTTGTGACGTCCAGTGGATTCATCCCGTTCATCCCCAGGCTCTTCATAATAAAATAGAAAACCAGCACGACATTTAAATGTACGAACACCACGCTTATAAGACACATCCGGATAACCAGCCGCAGCGAATTGCGGTAGGTATCGAGCACTTTGGTGAAACGGCTTACTATTCCGTGTCCGTATCTATCACCCGTATGCATCAGCCAGCCTATCGGTTTTATCCGCTCTAAAAAGCGGTGGAAGAACAGACACGTCATCGCTCCCAGCCCGGCAAGACAGACCGCACTCAGGCCGAGAATACCAAGTATCCTGACCGTGTCATTAAGCCGGATGATCTCCAGCTGCACTTTCATGAGAACCGGGAATGAAAGTACGATCATGACAAGCGCAAGGCTGAACATCCCGGCCATTCCGGTCATGCGGTCCATCAATATGGAAAAAGCCCCCTCCGCTTTGGCTCCTTGAGCGGTCTGTCTGCTCAAGAATCCCATTTTGGCGACATCCCCGCCAATGGCGCCGCCGGGAATGACCAGCGAAAAGAAATAACCTTTCATGGTCAGGGCCACCGCATCCATGAAACTTATATCCATATTCAACACCAGCGCCAGTTTATACCAGCGCCACGCGCATACGAACATGTGGGAAACGTAAGCCAGCGACGCCGGCAGGAGCCAGAAATAATTGATATTCACCAGATTGGTGACGAAACTGTCATAATGCTTATGGATGAGCCACCATATTATGCCCACCGCAAGTCCGGTTTTCAATAAAAATGATAAAAGCGCCCGTATTTTTTTGGTTTTCTTTTCAGCCTGCATATATGCCTTAACATAATATTAATATTAAACTGCTGGTAATTTAGCACACTTTCGCAGGCAGACAATAGTCAATTAATATTATATTGTCTATTTGTATTTGGGCTCAACAAGGTTTATGTTTCAGGAGAATCAAGATGGAGGCGGTCTGTGAATAAAAATTCTGATACCCCGGCGGCAACGGAAAAATTAAGAAATAAAATTGTTTTGCTTCAGGAAAACCTTGACCACGTGATCAAAGGTAAACCTGTCCCCATAAAACTGCTGATAACGGCGCTTGGCGCAGGGGGAAATGTCCTTATGGAAGACGTTCCGGGCGTCGGGAAGACCACCCTGGCCAAAGCCCTTGCGGCCAGCATCAACGGCAAATTCAGCCGGATCCAGTTCACTCCCGACCTGCTGCCTTCAGATATTCTCGGAAATTCCATTTACAACCAGAAAGAGGCCAAATTCTTCTTTCGGCCGGGGCCGGTTTTCGCCAATATCCTGCTGGCGGATGAAGTCAACCGCGCCTCTCCCAGAACGCAGTCGGCGCTGCTCGAATGCATGAGTGAAAAACAGGTCTCGATTGCCGGGGAAACAAGTATCCTGCCCGACCCGTTCATGGTTATCGCCACCGAGAATCCGGTCGAATACCAGGGCACTTATCCGCTGCCGGAAGCTCAGCTTGACCGCTTTGCCATGCAGCTTGAACTCGGTTATCCCGATGAGGAAGCGGAAATGCAGCTGCTTTTCGACCGCCTCGCCAACGACCCTGCCGCCCACTTAAAAGCTGTCCTGAACTGTAACGAAATCGCACAATTGCAGAAGGCGGTACAGAACGTCGGAGTCGAAAAGACCGTAGCATACTATATGCTGTGCATCATCAAAGCCACGCGCCACGATACGCGCATAAAACTCGGAGCCAGCCCCCGCGCCCTGCTTCTGCTGTCGAGATGCAGCCAGGCCTACGCCTTCATTCAGGGCCGTGATTATGTCCTGCCGGATGATGTGAAAACCCTCTGCCCCGCGGTACTGGCCCATCGTCTGATCATCGAAAACAAAACCAAATATTCCGGTATTTCAGCCGTCGAAATAATCAACGATATTCTTAAAAAAGTTAAAGCGCCTGTGTAAAAATTACGGACCGCGGGCCGTTTTTTTGATTGCGGCGCCGTGAAATATAATGAAATAATTCAGGATAATTCATATGAAGAGATCATTATCACATCTGCCGGAACATAAAAGGGAAGAACTCAAGGCGGTTACCGGGATCATTACCGAGATGATCGACGCCGAGATTATCATTCTTTTCGGCAGCTACGCCCGCGGCGACTGGGTTGAGGACAGATACATCGGCGACGACAATATTCTTTACGAATACCAAAGCGATTACGATCTGC
>JAQUOK010000666.1 GCA_028717165.1 Victivallaceae bacterium
CTGCGCCATCTGGATGGGATCGGCGTCCGGCTGAGGAATCAGATTCCAACGCGGCGATTGCTCTTCGCGATAGACGGTATGCTGTTCGTGCATAACCGTGCGGCGGTTCGGATCGACATAACGCCCGACCGCATAGGCGCGCATAACGGGGGAAGAACGGATTTTGGCCTGATGGCCGGGAGGAATGGCCTGGGCGGCGACATAAACGGGAAGATTGACGAACTGCCCCGGTGGAACCGCCTGGCTTTTGCTCTTGCAGCCGGCTCCGGCCAGCAACACGAATGCTCCGGCGCTGACAGCTAAAATTAACTTTCTCTGCATAATAACGTACTCCTTAAAATCATTGTTTTTGTGAAAAGGCATTGAGAATATTCCGGGCGGATTTCCGTTGTTGGCCGCCCTGTATTTTTTTTTCTTCGAGTTTATTCAAAAGGGTGTCGGCGATTTTCGCGTCATCCAGATTGATGACCTGCTGAACGAAAAGGTAGAATTCCGTTCCCGCCGCGACCCGAATGTAATAGGATTCCTTGCTGATCTGCTTCGATATATCCTGAAGCATAATTTGCGTGAGCGTTTCGGAGCCGCGCGCCAGGGCATTCTTAGTGGTTCCTTCCTGGGTGGAAACCAGGCCGCCCGAGTTCATGGCCACTTCAGTGGTCTGGAACCCCTGCGCCATTCCCTGGCCGAACGCGAGCGTATACATCAGGAATTTGGCGAGATTCTCATTACTTATGACCTGACCGGGAATACCGGCGGCCATATCGCTGATGGTGGCAAGGTTTTTCGTATCGGGGGAATTGGATTTTTCCAGCGCAATTCCGCGCAATTGCAGTTCAAAGCCGACCATTAAACTGGTCGCCTGCCAGACGAGAACGAAACTGTTCCCGGTGGTCAAACGGTTGCGGAGCGGCTTTGAGCCCTTGACCGTGCCGTGAACCTCGGTTCCTGCAGGAATAATGAGTTTTTTCTCGCCCCGGCTGTTGATCCACCAGAGGTCTTCCGTCACGAAAGCAATGAGCGGCGTTTCCGTATCGCCGGATTCTACCGTATTGACCATCTTGCAGGAAATCAAACGGCCATACGGCGCATAGCGCTCCGAAACGAATTCCTTTGTCTGCGATTTCGCGTTTTCGCCGTCAATAATGGTTATTGAAGGTTTCCGGGAAGCGGTATTTTTTGAAGTCCTTCCGGCAAAACGGCCGGGTGCATTTTGTTTGAAACCGGGCGCGTTCTGTTTTCCGTCAAACGCCGTTGGCGAACGCGGAACCTTAGCGGACGAACCAGCCGGGGCAGGAAGCGGGGCCGGAGTTTTTTTACGTGCTTCACTGCCGGAACGCGGATGTTTCGGCGGAGTCGCAACCGCTTTGATATTGCTCCAGATATCGTAGGTTCCTTCGCCATCGCCTTTCCGGTTGATTTCGAGTTTTCCCGCGTCATCGCGCAAGAGCAGCGGCAGACAGAGCAGAACCAGCAGTACCAGCGCCCCCAGAAAAAGAAAGGTCGTTCCCATCGGGCTTTTAAGCTTTTTGTAAAATTCACGTAGATTCATATGCTGTTCCCCTTATCGGAACCTTATTCTTCCGGAAAACGGATAGAGGATTTCCGGAAATCTGAAAAAATCCTTAGCGGATATTTCCCCGGTAAACGGAACTTCACTATTTTCAGGAGGTATCTCCGCTTCCGTTTCGGAAGGAATTTCCGGTATTTCTTTCCGGTTTTCGGGAATACGTTTTGCGATCGAAGCTTCCGTCTTTTTTTCCGGGACGGGCTCCCCGGCAGCAAAACGATAGTCATTTTCCATATATTTTGCCGTTACCCCAATCATAAAGTCATTATCCGGAGCAAGATTGTTACATCCGCCGTCCGGCGTTCCGGTAATCGTAAAGAAAGCCCAGGTAGCTGATTTCGGCGGCATGACACCGCTGGCGTCGGCAGCGCTCATGTAATAGGTCTTGCCGCCGAGCTGCACCGAAAAACTGAAGCGGTCATAAGCGATTTCCTCCGCTTTGTTATTGTGCATCAGCAGCTTGAAAACGAGCGTATCCTCCCGGTTGAAACGGATAACTTCCTTTAATTCAATCCTGAATTTCCCGAAGTCGAAGAACCGGTGATTTGCCGCGCAAATACTGTCACGCAGTTCGGACGGGTAACGCTGTTTCAATATGTGATAGCCTTTGGCCATATCAATGAATGAAAGCAGCCGGGCGGGCGTTACGCCGCCGGCCTTTCCGGACAACGATGAACCGCCGCCTGATCCGGCCGCGAAATTAACTGCCGCAAACGCTTTTTTGTCATCCTGTTTGAGGTAGAGGATGTAGGTCTGCCGGTTATAGATCACGGTCAGTGTCCCGGCCGCGCCTTTTTTCAGCGCAACGAGATTGAAATAATACGCTCCGGGCTTGGCCGCGATCAGAAAATCTCCGCTGCCGTCCGCAGCCACGTTGACCCCGACGATTTTCGAGATGGCCGATGGAAATGTGACGGTGGTGACGCCGTTGCCGAATTTAACGTACAGTTCGTAAATTTCACCTTGCGCAAGGCGAAACTCCTGAAACTGGTTGATATTGACGACAGCTTGGGGAAGCTTCGCCGCCCGGGCGGCGAACACGCCGCCGCACAGCAATACGAGAGTGAATAATTTGCTTGTCCTCATGAACAGTTCCTTTTAGTTTTTTTGTTCTTTATAAGTA
>JAQUOK010000667.1 GCA_028717165.1 Victivallaceae bacterium
CTATATCAACGTCCTTTTCCTTGACGGTCACGTGCAGGGTATGCTCTGCAGATATACTACCTGTGAGCAGCTTATCAGGTTTCTGCAGCAGAAAAAAAATTACAAACCGGAAACTTTCGAGCGGCTTTTAAGCAAGGCCCGGAAAATAGATAAGGAATTATCTTACAGGTAAAACCTGACGCCGCAAATATTTATTTATTTCAAAACTGGTAAAAAACATAAAAGGAGTCTATATTACCCGCCATGAAGATATTATTAATAAATGGCCCCAATATGCAGCTCCTGGGCAAAAGGGAGCCGGAGATATACGGAAAACTGACTTTGGAAAAGCTTGAAGCCGATCTGAAGGAAACTGCCGCCGCTTTGGGAGTTGAACTGGTTTGCTGCCAATCCAACCATGAGGGCAATATCGTTGATAAAATCGGCGCCGCTCCTCAGGAAGGAATCGACGCCATCATCATAAACCCCGCCGCTTATACTCACACCAGCATCGCGATTCATGACGCTTTGAAAGGCGTTTCCCTGCCGGCGGTCGAGGTTCATATAAGCAACATCGGGGCGCGCGAAGGATTCCGGCATGCTTCTCTTACCGCTCCGGCCTGTACCGGCATAATTGCGGGGCTCGGGGTTGACGGTTATGAATGGGCCCTGCGCTCATTAGTCAAATTAAATGAAAAAGCAACTAAATAAAAAACAGTTTATAAGGATATTTTTTTATGAAAATTGACGAAATAAAAACTATCGTGAAAATGATGGCGGAAAATGACCTGACGGAATTTAAAATTGAAGCCGAAGAGTATAATCTCTGCATTAAGCGCGGCCATGATAAGGCTCAGGTTTTCACGACTGCTCCGGTTGCGGCCCCGATTGCGGCGGTACCGGCCCAGGTTGCGGCAGCTCCGGCGGTTGAAAAAGTATCCGCCGTGCCCGAAAACACCATCAATTCCCCGATCGTCGGAACTTTTTATACTTCCCCGTCGCCGGATGCCAAACCTTTCGTAAAGGTCGGCGACAAAGTGGAACCCGAAACGGTTGTCTGCATAGTGGAAGCCATGAAAGTAATGAATGAAATCAAAGCGGAAAAAAACGGGGTTATCCGGGAAGTGCTCGTTGCCAATTCCACTCCTGTAGAATTCGGACAGGCCCTCTTCGTTATTGAATAAATCAACAGGAGTGAATATGTTTAACAAAGTACTTATTGCCAACCGCGGAGAAATCGCCCTGCGTATAATTCGCGCCTGCCGCGAACTTGGGATAAAAACCGTTGTCGCTTATTCGCAGGCGGATAAAGAATCTCTCCCGGTAAGGCTGGCGGATGAAGCGGTATGCATAGGCCCCCCCCAGCCGCTGCAAAGTTACCTCCTGATAGACAGGATCATAAGCGTGGCGGAGATCTGCGACGTCGATGCGATTCATCCGGGATACGGTTTTCTCGCTGAGAACGCCCATTTCGCGGAAGTGTGCAGAGACTGCAATATTACCTTTATCGGCCCCAGCCCGGAAGCAATGCGCGCGCTCGGCGACAAAGCCGTGGCGCGGGATACGATGAAAGCCGCCGGAGTCCCGGTCACTCCGGGCAGCGACGGCCTCGTGCATCACGAAAAAGACGCCCTTAAAATAGCCCATAAATTAGGTTATCCGGTTATCATTAAAGCGACCGCCGGCGGCGGCGGGCGCGGCATGCGCATAGCTCATAATGACGCCAGTTTGATCCAGGGATACCATTCGGCCAGAACTGAAGCTGAAAACGCGTTCGGCAACGGGGCTGTCTATATGGAGAAGTTCCTGGTCAATCCGAAACATATCGAAGTGCAGATTATCGCCGACAACCACGGCAATGTGGTTCATCTCGGCGAACGTGACTGTTCGATCCAGCGCCGCCAGCAGAAACTTATCGAAGAGGCCCCGTCTCCGGCAATCAGCGAGAAAGTTCGGGATAAGATGGGACGCGCCGCGGTAAAAGCCGCTAAAACCGCGAAATACAATAATGCCGGCACCATCGAATTTCTGTTCTCGGAAGGCGAATTTTTCTTTATGGAAATGAATACCCGTATCCAGGTGGAACACTGCGTTACCGAAGAAGTCACCGGTATCGACCTGATCAAGGAACAGATCTGCATCGCCGCCGGTAAAAAACTGTCTTTTTCCCAGAAAGACGTTAAGCTTGTCGGGCACGCGATCGAATGCCGTATCAACGCTGAAAATCCGGAACAGAATTTCACCCCTTCACCGGGTAAAATCGATCTATTCATCCCGCCGGGCGGGATCGGGGTGCGGATGGATTCACATGCCTATTCAGGATATGTCATTCCGCCATATTACGACAGTATGATCGGCAAACTCATTATTTACGGGCGGGACCGCAAACAGGCGCTCGAAAGATGCCGCCGCGCGCTCGAAGAGTTCATCGTCGAAGGCGTAAACACGACAATTCCGTTTTCACTCGAAGTCCTTAATAAAAAAGATTTCACCCAGGGTAATTTCGATACGGGCTTTTTGGAAAGGATGCTTAAGGAAAAAAACAAATAACTGATAATTGAAAATTGAAAATGATTAAGAGCTTATCAACTGATAACCGGTAACTGACAAAAGGAGGATTTTTTATGAAACAGGCAGTTTCAAAGCAGGAAAAAAACAACGCCGTAAAAGAAGCCGCCGCGTGCGAAAAAGGAAACGATCTCGGCCTGAT
>JAQUOK010000668.1 GCA_028717165.1 Victivallaceae bacterium
GTATACCAGAAACTCATCAATTTTACCTTTCAGAAAGTTATCCGGACGCCCATTTGAGTTATTACTGCTGTTATTACTGTTATTTCTGTTATTACTGTTATTGCTGTTGCTGTTGCTGTTGCTGTTGCTGTTGCTGTTATTGTTGTTGTTATTGTTGTTGTTATTGTTATTATTATTATTATTATTGTTGTTGTTATTATTGTTGTTGTTGTTATTATTGTTGTTGTTGTTATTATTGTTGTTATTGTTGTTATTGTTGTTGTTATTATTGTTGTTGTTGTTATTGTTGTTATTGTTGTTATTCTGATTTTGGTTCTGGTTCTGGTTCTGGTTCTGGTTTTGATTCTGGTTCTGATTACAGTTTCCGCCGCCCTGTCCATTATTTCCCGGGCCGCTGCCATTCTGGTCGTTATTCACCTCGGAATTGCCGTTATTGCCATTACCCTCACCACCGTTCTGATCAACATTGCTGGAATTTCCATTGCTATTGCAGTTACTGGAGTTACAACTGACATAGGTAATACCGCTTACTATGAAACTGTAACTGACATATGTACTGTTAACATAGCTGTTGCCGCCGCCTTCATTTGTCTGCCAGCGAATACAGCCGATCGCCAGGCTGGCGGATTCCCTTTGTTTTTTCCCCGGGCCGTAATTCCTGTAAGTTGACTTCAACCTGGTTCCATTGATAAATAAATCTACCACCTGGCTGCCGTTAACGACTTTATTCCGGATAACCATGTGTGTCCATTTATCCTTTTCAAGTTTCACCGGATTGCCGTTTTCATCTTCCGCGCTGAAGAGTACGCTGGTTTCACCGATATCCATTTGGAACAATTTATTGGAACTGTTATTGTTTTCCGTATCATCAAAGTACAACGCATATTGGGGGTAACCGTTAGTTGAATTCCTCATAAAACATTTGCCGAATATACCATCCCATTTATTCAGGGAATCAAATTTCACTGAAACCATAATGGTAAAATCATCTTCACCGGCAAAGTTCAAATGTTTGTTCTGCGGAAATTCAATATAAGTGCTTGCACCGTCAAGCTGCAAAGCGCCTTTAGTTTTAACCCAGCGTCCGCACCCCCATTCATAGTCACCTTTTATCACGCCGCTATACTCGGAAGCGTTAAAGCCGTCGGCTTCACAGCCATGGGCGGAATTTGCCAGGAATCCGCCTTCTTTTTCCTGAAAATTCAAATTTATCACACACGTTGGGTCGGTACTGCATTGTTTATTGAACTGCAGCCAGCGGGAAAAACGGGCGCGTTCGCGGCTTTCGGCAAGGCCGGGCAGCAATATGGAAATGAGGATAGCGACTATGGCGACAGAGATGAGTAATTCAAGGACAGTGAAACGGTGTCGATTGCAATACATAATACACCTCCGATATTTTTTAAGGCCGTGCGAAATGCGAAACAGTTTGCATTCTCCAAACGTAATTGACCTGACGCTTTTCGGAAAACATATGGGAAAACATTATGAAAGGTACAGTTATAACGGTGATAGAAAAAAGAAGTTCGCCAGCTTTAAAATAATGTTGTTCATATAACATAAAGCCGTCTCCGAGCATTCGGTACACCCTAACCAAATTCCCTGTAACAGTATATTATACTGCCGGAAGAGAAAAAAATCCATATGAAAGACGAAATTTTATTAGTGTATTTGAGAAAAGTTATTTTTCACGCGGCTCAGAGATGTTCGGCGCCCATTACATAATGGGCCATTATTTCATTGTCGGTCAGCGCCCGGCTGTAAACCAGAAACTCATCAATTTTGCCTTTCAGGAAATTACCGGGCTTGCCGTTATTGTCCGGAATCCCGTTTTTCAATACCAGCCAGCGAATACAGCCGAGCGCCAGGTTGGCTTCGCATTTATAGGTTTTATAACCTTTAACGCTGATATGGTCAGACTTCAGTTTTATGCCGTTGAGAAATAAATGCACTTCCTGCTTTCCGTCGACCACTTTGTTGCGCAGCGTCAGGAGGAACCAGTTAAGGCTGTTGACGAAACCGCCTTCCGTATACGGATTGACATCATCGAAATCCACCGATTCATTGCCGACATCCAGCTCAAATTGTCCCGCCGCAAATTTAGGACTGGACTTTGTGCCTTTATAATAAACCGCATACTGGGCATAGCCGGAGGTTGAATTCAGCATATAGCATTTCCCGAAAATACCGTCCCAGTTGTCCAGACGATCAAATTTAACCCATATAAAAATCGTAAAATCGTCGGCACCGTCAAAATTAATATACTGACTGTTTTCAAATTCAACATAGGTACTTACCCCGTCCAACTGTATGGCTTTTTTTCCCTTCCACCAGCGGCCGTTTGTCCATTCATAGTCTCCTCTTATGACCCCGTTGTAATCATTGGCGTTGAAACCTTCGCCTTCATGTCCTTTGGCTGAATTTTTCAGGATATTGCCTTCATTTTCCTGGAAATTCAAATTAATGACGCAAGTCGGATCGGCGCTGCACTGCTTGTTAAAATGCAGCCAGCGGACAAAACGGGCTTTGGCCTGGCTTTCCGAAAGACTGGGCAGGAGCATAGCTGAAAGAATTGAGATAATAGCTATGGAAACCAGCAATTCTATAATAGTAAAATGACGGTACCTGTATAACATAGGGGCCGATTCCGAAATTATATAATTATATTAATATACCATTTG
>JAQUOK010000669.1 GCA_028717165.1 Victivallaceae bacterium
CGCGTTCTATAACTGTCCCGCGTTGACGACAATTCCGGCAAAATTATTTGCCAACTGTATAAGTACGACCTCTTTCAACGCGGTTTTCATGTACAGCTACAGTATAAGCGGCATCCCGGCAGGGTTATTTTTAAACTGCGCTTCAGTTACCACTTATACGTATGCTTTTTGCTGTTGCACCGGGTTGTCCAATGCGGCGCCGGAACTCTGGAACCTTGACCCGGAACCGACGGGTACCGGTTGTTTTTACAATTGTACTAACTTGACAAATTACGCCGATATACCGGCGGACTGGAAGTAAAACAGATTTAAGGGAATTCATTTTCAATTTTCAACTTTCAATTTTCAATTAATTAACACGGAGTTTTTATCATGATCGGAAAAATAGTCAACAATCAAATCGTAACCCCGCCTTACAATGACGGGAATAAATTCAACGTCCATCTTGACGCCGCCTGGCTGGAAGCCAACGGCTTTCACGAGCTGACCGAAGCCGAGATTACCGCCGCCGGGGAAGCCGCCAAGTTGACAAAAACCGTATTTACGAAGCTGCAAATCCGGGAAGCGTTCAAGGCCCTGGACAAGGAAGCCGATCTCGACGCGCTTCTGGACGGCAGCGCCGAATTCAAAACCTATTGGCAGGACGCGCAGGAAATCGACCTTCAACATGAAGTAACGGCACAGGCCTTAAGCAGCTTCACTGAAGCCGAAATTGAAGCCCTGAAACTGGCGATAACATAAGGAGAAATGAACCATGACAAACCAAACAACAATATCCGGCCAGTCTGCCGCGTCCGTGTCCGTCCGTGACTGTCCGTGTGAATCCGTGTCCTCTCCCAAAACCATGTATACCGTCGAGCAAATAACAAACTGGCGGCTTCAGGCCGCATATGCCCGGCTTGAGGACCGGAAAATACTATACAAGTACACCGACGAGCAACTGGCGGAAATCTTCAACGGGATCGGCTCTGACGGTTTTCCGGAATGGCTCCGCGACCTGCTCAGTGGACTTCACCCGTCGTTAATGCCGGTTGCCTTGATACACGATGTCCAATGGTACGAGCGCGGCCTGATAACCGAACCGGTACCGGAGCCGCTGGACAAAGAGAATTTTCACAAAAGCAACGCCATGTTTGACATGAACGCGACAAAAATGGCTAAGTTCAATTACGGCTGGTATGATCCCCGGCGTTACAGCGTCGAGTTTGACGGTTGGAAGTTCAAAAAATGCTGTGATATGCCGCTCGGTTTCTACTGGTGGAAAAGCCCTAACCCCGCCTAAATCAAGGAAACACGATGACTAAATTTGAAGAAGATGTAATTAGCCGTCTATCCCGGATAGAGGTAAAGATCGACAATGATTTTCGGGAGTTGCACGGGCACGGCGGCCAGCCGGGCCTGATCGACAAACATGAGACGCTGGACAACCGTGTCCAGGTTATCGAAACGACGTACAAAACCTGGGGAGCGGTTTTAGGCGTATTTGTCGGTATATCGACGATAATCAGCGCGGGAGCAGCGCTTATCGCGTTTTTTATAAAAACTAACCCCTAACAAGGAGCAGGGAAAAATGGAAAAAACAAGATGTAAAATGGTTCTCGACAGAATCGAAAAAAGAGAGGATTGCACAGATGTTGCAATGAGTGCGGTAGTCTATAACGAACATGATGACTACGATCCGCCGGAAGAAAACAAGGAGTTCTTTGCTTTTACGCCCGCAGGTAACTTTTTTGCCACAGTCAAAAATAATGTTTTTGATGGGGCAAAGCTGGGCGATGAATTCTATCTGGATGTAATTCCCATAAAAAAATAACATTCATTTTCAATTTTCAATTTTCAATTTTACCCCCCCCTAACAAGGAGCAAACAAAAATGAAAACGTTACTTTCATTTGTCGTGCCGGTGCTGTTCGCGCTGGTTGCCGTGTTAATGTCCGGATGCTATTCAACTACTACAGTTATGGAGTTTGACAAAGATGGAAAACTTGTCAAGAAAACAGAGTCCACAGAATCACCTATTTTGTCAATCGAAAAATCATTAAAAGATAAAGCTGTGGTTGTTTGGGGAGACGGACTAAGCATGTCTGGGTCTATTTCGCCGGGAACAAGTGAAAATCCAACTCCTCATGTAGAAGGTAAATTTCGTAATGGAAATGGGGGATTTGGAACTTTCCCCAAAGATATGGCCGCAGATAAAATACAAGCAATTGAAGGAGTTATAAAAGCGACTAAAACAAATGCGTCAATGGGAATAACCAGTGATGGAGTTGCTATTAAAGGGCAAAAAACACCGGAAGTTATAAATTCATCCGAAAGCCCCAAAAAGGAAACGAGCGCCGCAAGCGTTGCCAAAGAGTAATATAAACAAAAAAGCCGCCCCGTGTTTGTGGGTGATTCTATGTTGGGAAATTCGGTTTTCCGCTTTCGGGTGAACATAGTTATATGCCGGGTGATTGAAAACACAAATATTAATTTAAGCCGGGATTAACCCGGCCTTTTTTACGAGCAATTTTAGCTAATAAATCATGCTTTTCTGCTTCATTTTCTTCATCTGAAAAATATTCTATTATCTTTAACAAATCCTTATCTAATTCTGGAATATTTGATAATCTTTCATCTATGGCAGAAACTGAAACTTTAAAAACATCAGCCAGTGTATTTAAATGTTTTATTCCTGG
>JAQUOK010000670.1 GCA_028717165.1 Victivallaceae bacterium
ATAGACCAGACAAAAAAATTTATCGAAAGCGGGGTACAAATACTCAATCCCGGAACCAGCATGACTTCCTATGATAAGATAACTGCGGCAAATCTTGAATATTTTGATTTATGTATGGAAAATTTTATAAATGAATTTCCGGATGCTTATATAATTCTCGGTGTCAACACATTGTTTCAAAAAAGCCTGCATCAATCCTTGTACGAAAAGTACCCTAAGGAAATGAATGTCTCTCCTCCTGCTGGCAAAATAGGAAAAATGCGTGAAGGGCTGAATTTTTCAATAGCTTCCAAAGTAATGAGAAAGCGGGTGTGTGATAATTTAAAAACGCTTGTTATTCATATCAGGAATTCTTCATACGCCGACAAAATTATTGGTTACTTTATAAGTTACGGAGAATGTGGTGACTATTGGGATTTCAGTGAACCGATTCGTGAAAATTTCCAAAATTGGCTAAAAAAGAAATATAATAATAATGTTTCATTATTAAGGGAAAAGTGGCATGATAATATGGTAACATTTGACACAATAACCCTTCCCCGCTGGCAAGACCTGTGGGAAGGAGATTTGGGAATTTTTCTGGATCCTGAAAAAAGTCAGAAAAAAATAGATTTCTTATATTTTCACCATGATATTTCAGTAAATGTGTTTTCCTCATTTGCCCAAAGCATAAAAGAGGCGTCAAAAAATGAGAGTTTGGTGGGACTTTGGAACGGATATCTCTTTTCCGGCTGGGGACCGGCGAGATTGCCGGCCTATATCCAAACAACCAAAAAACTAAGATTTTCAAGAATGCTGGAAGATTCCAATTTTGACTTTTTTGTTTCACCTTATGACTATTATGAACGGCATGCCGGCGGCATATTTCACTCAATGATGCCGTTAGACAGTATTCTCCTGCACAACAAACTCCCTTTATCAGAACAGGATGATCGGACATGCTTAACGACAATGCATCCAAGGCATAACAAAAATTATTATGATGTAGGAAATAATTTTGGACAGGCAAAGACTTTGACTGAATCAGTTAACATATTCAAGCGTAACTTTGCCGGAATAGCAGCAAAACCCAACAGCGGATTTTATTATTTCAAACAAGGCGGTCCTCCAGCCGAAGATTATAACCATCCGCAATTTTACAAGCTTTTCTCGAAGTTCAGACAAATAGAAGATAAACTCTTGGGGAAAAACAAGAGTAACTCACAGATTGCCGTTGTTTACAGTCAATATTCATACCTTTATCAAAAATTCAATAATTTGTATTATGATTTCGTGCATCATCAGACTTTCAACGAATTGACTAGAACAGGCGCTCCTTATGATGTTTTCCTTGATACGGATCTGACGAATGCGAATTTCGATTTTTCAAAGTATAAATTATATATTTTTGTTAACAGTTTTTATCTTTCGGATAAACAGAGAAAAATCATCAAGGACAAGATAGAAGCAAACGGAAATACGGTAATATGGCTTTATGCACCCGGATTTATTACCAACAAAAACCTTTCTGTGAAAGCGGCAAGCGATATAACCGGTATAAACCTGGAAATGCGGAATGTCGAGCTGCATTCAATGAAATGCGTCGTTACTGATTACTCCGATAAAATTACCAGGGGGCTCTCTACCAATATGAGGTTTGGAACGGATTACCGTGCTTTGTCTCCGCTGTTTTATTGCGCCGACAAAAAAGCTGTTGTCCTGGGAGAAATCTTAGCTTCCACTCCAGATAACGGAGTTTATATTTTCCGGAAGCCGGGACTTTGTGTGAAAAGGTTCAAAAACTGGACTTCCATTTGGTCGGCAGTACCTAATATTCCTTCTTCATTATTGAGAAATATTGCCAAGTATGCAGGCGTCCATATTTACGATGACGGTGATGACCAGGTATTTGCCAGCGAGAAACTCCTTTCTGTCCACACAAGATATTCGGGCGAAAGGACTATTAAACTTCCCAAAATGAGTAATCTCTATGACCCGTTTAAAAAACAATATATTGCCAAAGGAGTCAGAGAACTTAAACTTTTTATTCCCGCGCAAACAACGGAATTGTGGCTGATAGAGGAATGCTCAGGAAAATCAAAATAATCTGAAATAATAATTACGGGAAGGAAATCGCTTTATCTGGAAGCGGTTTCCTTTTTTTTAAACCGAGCAGACCTTTATTCCGGCATGGCTTCAAAGTCCAGCAGGGTAACGCTCTTGCCCAGATTGAACGTGGTTTGCTTTAAGATTTCGGCAGATAGTTCGGGCAGCACTTTTATCGGGAACTTGGCGTCAATTATCACTTCCAGAGAACCGTCATCCATTCTTTCCCATTCAACCCTGATACTGCCGTAGACGGTCGGCAGCAGGAGTTTCGCCCATTTCACGAAATCAATCGCCGGATTGAAATAAATTGTCGTATATCCGGGCTCCGCAATCCTTACCCCGGCTACTTCCCGCAAAAGGAATATATTGGGTGAAATCGTATTACCGCGAAAAAAATCTGTGGTCGCGACTTCTTTCGCGTCCGGCCTGACAAGCCAGGCCGAACTTTTTTTGTCAATGCGGCGCATCCAGTAATCTTTCAGGTATTCCAGCATCCACATAGTCTGCCCCAATGCAAACATGGTTTCCGCAAATAAAAAGCTGAAATACGGCAGATCGCTTTGTTCCGGACTCTTCGCGAACGGTAAA
>JAQUOK010000671.1 GCA_028717165.1 Victivallaceae bacterium
CTCTCGCTAAGCGATGTCCTGGAAAAATCAGCGCAGCGCATTTTCCCAAGACGCTGAACGTGCGAGCTGCACGTGAAATGTTGTATGCCGGATTTTGTTGATGTTGTCGAAAAAAAACGCTAAAAATTACGTCCTGTCCCGGTAACGGTAGTTGCGGGGAGAAAGGCCGGTTTTCTTCTTAAAGAGGTTGGAAAAGTAATACTCATCGGTAAAGCCCAGGGAGAAAGCTATTTCCCTGATGCTCCTGACGGAGGTATCAAGCAGTTCCCGGGCGGCGGCCATTTTCAGGTTGAGCAAATACTGATAGGGCGTTTGTCCGAAACTGTTTTTGAACACCCGGTTAGTCTGAGCCGGAGAGAGAGTTATTTCGGCGCACATGTCGTCAAGGGCAGGGGGCCGGCCGAATACCCGGCAGTCCAGAAACGACTGTAATTTTTTAGCGGCCGGGGAAAGCAAAATTTTTTCCTGGAGATAGTCGCGGTGGGCGGCTAAATGCAGAATTATATCCATGATCACCCGCGGGCCGATCAGGGCCGACGCTTCCGGCTGCTGTTCTGCCAGTTTTCGAAGACCGTCGAGGAAAACGGTTTTCAACGGGTACTGTTTGAATAAATAAGTGGTTTTTAATTTATACATGTCAAGCAGTTCTCCGACCAGCCTGCCGCTGACGTTGAACCAGTGTTTAACCCATGGATTATCGCGGCTGGAACCGTATTCGTGGTCAGAGCCGTAAGGTACGATATAGACGTCGCCGGTTTCCGGACGGAATTCGTTGCCGTCGATCCGCAGATAACCGCTGCCGCTTTCAACATATTCGAAAACGTAAACCGAAGAATTATGCCGCTTTATCCGGTAACTGCCGTCGCAGTAGGACGATCCCGCCGCCGCTATCCGGAACGGATAATCTCCCGGCAGCGTACTGCTGAAAATTATCATATCTTCATACATGATTATAATCCTCATCTTATTGCATATTTTATCTATTCATAAACTTCTATATTATGACTATAATATATATAAGTTGACGCGGTGTGCAAGTTTTTCAAATAATAATCCCAGCGGGATAAAATGTTAATAGGTGGAACCTATGGTTCGAAGCGAAAAAAGAGCCAACCCCGGATGGGGTTGAATAATAGAGGCGAATGTTCCGTGGGTTTTATACCCCATTCGGGGTAAAATATGCACTAACATATGCTAAAAAAACTTGTATGCAACGTTAAATTAATTTAAAAGCAACGCACAACCAATAGGGGAGACCATTAATATGAATATTTTTCGTCCTGAACATCCGAGACCGCAGTTTTTCCGCCGTGACTGGCAGAATCTGAACGGCGTCTGGACCTGTCACTTTGACTTCGGCAATTCCGGTATTGAGCGCGGCCTTGCGGCAAGCGCCGGGTTTGAACAGAAAATCAATGTCCCGTTCTGTCCGGAAAGCGAGCTTTCCGGCATCGGGCATGTCGATTTCATCGAAAAAATGTGGTATCACCGGAAAATAACCGTGCCTGCCTGGGAGGGTAAAAAGATCCTGCTCCATTTCGGCGCCGTTGACTATGAATGCGAAATTTTCATCGACGGCCGGAAAGCCGGTTTTCATTACGGCGGTTCTTCTTCATTCTATATTGACATCAGTTCCTTTGTCCGTTGCGGCGGTGAGCACGACCTGGTTGTCCGGGTCAGTGATGAACTGCGTTCCGGGGTCCAGGCCGGCGGCAAACAGAGTACAACGTTCAAATCTCAGGGCTGTTCATATACCCGGGTTACCGGAATCTGGCAGACAGTATGGCTGGAGGCGGTTGCGGCACACGGCCTGTGTAAATGCCGGATAATTCCGTACCTGGACGAAAAAGCGTTTATTTTTACCCCGGATTTTTTCGCGGCGGAACGCGGCTGGGAATTCACGGTGCGCCTGTTCGACGGCGACCGGGAAGCAGTCCGAAAAACGGCGGCGGCAGTGAGCGGGGCGTCACTGGTGTTGACTTTGGACGAGCCGAAAACCTGGAGCCCGGCGGCGCCGTTTCTTTACAAGGTGATTTATGAAGTAAGCGCTCCGGACGGTGAAATTGTCGATCAGGTTGAAAGTTATGCCGGATTGCGTAAAATCCATATCGAAGGCGATAAGATATTTCTCAACAATGAAGCGCTTTTCCTGCGTATGGTATTGGATCAGGGCTATTATCCGGACGGGATCTGGACGGCGCCTTCCGATGCGGCCCTGAAACGGGATATTGAACTGGCCGTGCGGGCCGGGTTCAACGGCGCCCGGCTGCATCAGAAAGTTTTTGAGGAACGTTTTCATTACTGGGCGGACAGGCTCGGTTATCTGACCTGGGGAGAATCGGCCGCCTGGGGCATGCGGCTGTGGTCGGATAACGGCCCGGCGCAGAGCGTGGCGGCATCCGCCCGCAATTTCCTGAGCGAATGGCGGGAAATAATCGACCGGGACGCCAATCATCCTTCGATCATTGCTTGGACTCCGTTCAATGAAACGCGCGCCCCCCTTGATCTCAGAGAACATTATCGCCTGATAAGCGAAGCGTATGAGTTAACCCGGCAGCTTGATCCGACGCGGCCGGTCAATGACGCCAGCGGTTATTGTCACGTCAAAACCGACTTGTGGACGGTGCACCATTACCGTCCTGACGCCGCGGAGCTGGCAAAGGCCATGATG
>JAQUOK010000672.1 GCA_028717165.1 Victivallaceae bacterium
TAATCGGCATGCAGGAAAAACTCCCCGACCACAGGCGCTTTACCGCTGCCGATCTTCAACAGATATATATCCTCTTCCGCTTCGCAGTTCTCCGGCATCACTGTTTCCACCCGTACCCTTATATCCGGATTTTCAAGCTGAAAAACTCGCGCCAGCGTTTTTATCGTGAATTCGTACTGAATGCTCGGCTTGAATACCCCGAAACTGATCTCGGTTTTCGGTTTACTGGTAATATGCCGGAAAATATCCGAATAATCTTCCGCAAGCAGTTCCGTATCAATATAAGAGCCGCTTCCCTGTATTTTCCTGATAATCCCTTCTTTTTCCAATTCCGCCAGAGCCCCCACGATAGTAACGCGGGAAACCCTGAACTCTTCTGCCAATGCGCGCTCAGGCGGAAGCCGGTCGCCTTTCTGCAACTCGCCCGCGGTGATCTTGTTAATGATGTCGGACTTTATCCGCATATAGAGCGGCATATATTCTTTTTTCATGTCGTTCCCACCTGTAATTTAGCGTCTATAAAACAAATATAAGTCCAATTATGCCAATTTACAATAGCATAATTTAAATTTCTTTAATATTTAATTCTTATCCTATTGACAATTCACTCAAAACCCTGTATAATAAAATTGGATTTATTAATGAGTCCCATTTTAAAATAAACTGCATCTTCTGCACTTTGTGGCATAAACTCATAGTTGTTTTTTGATTTTGAGGTTTGGCAGGTCAAATATCTTCCACTTGAAGTATTCCTCATCCCGATAGCCGTATGCCTGCCGCATAAGCCAGCGGATTTTATTATTGAAGCCTTCCATTGACGCATTCGAGAGTTTGCCGGTGCGCCAGTATGCGGTAATCCCTTTCATATGCTTTTCTATGGTATCCGCCATTTTTGCAAGCTCTGGAACTTCGGTTTGTCTGGCGATAAAACACCAATTGATGAAAGCCGCTTCTGCCTGTGTGTCATCTTCGGCCTTGCGGTAAATACTGCGTAATGCTTCTTTCATCATGCTCGCGTCACCAAGTTCCTTGAAGGTTTTGCGTAGATTATCCAGAAGAAGTTTTGCGTCCGGTTCGAGTTTTTCAACGCTTCGCAAAAACAGAAAACGTTGATTTTTGAGTAGCTTTTTATAATTATCGTCTAAATTGCTCGTGATTCTGCGCCGGACATTGTCAAGTTTCTCATTCATCATTTTTATTATATGGAAATGGTCAAATACTATTTCGGCATTCGGCAGATTTTCACTTACCCATTTAATAAAAGCCCTTGACATATCCATGGCGACCGCCTCAAAATTCCGTTTTACACACCTTATTGTGTTTTCAAATTGCTCCAAGGCTTCCGCCCCCTTGCCATTACCGACATGCAGTACCGCTCCTGACTCCAAATCCCTGACAACAGTTTTATATTTCTCATTTTCCTTTTTCCGGGAAACAAAAATTTCATCGATGCCGATTATCCTGACATTTTTCAGCTTGATCCGCCTAAATTTCTTCTTCAAATAACGCTTTTCCACATTTTTAACCGTTCGCCAGTCCAAGTCAAAATATTTTGCGATAGCTGAAATGCTCATCTCAGAACGTAGCTCAACGATGGTACGCTCAAGAGCCTGCGTGATTCTGGATTTAGGATGGGATAAAAAAGGAATATCTTCAATTTGCCTTCGTTTGCATTTGAGGCAATAAATCCGGTGTATAGTGAACTCAAAATATGTCTTTTTCAAACCATAGGGCAATGCTTGGATTTGGCGGATACGCAGAGGTTTTAGCTTGACCTTACTTGAGCGGCAGAAATTACAAGTGAAATTTTTCCGTTTTATGCACTGGATTACTTTATTATCTTCAAATTTTAAAGATATATGTTGAAATCCACGGATTTGCTGAGTATGATACATGAGGCTGGTTGACATTGAAATCCCTTTCATTTTTTTAGCGATTGATAAAAGGGAGAAGTTGCCAGCCTATTTTTATTTTTCCACTCAAATAAGTTCAAAAAAACTTTTTTTGAACTGATAAAGCAAAGCAAGCCGGAATACTGAAGCAGTCAAGATTCAAACGGAATAAAAGGGAGTTTGCGACCGGTTATGCCGGATTGAAACTTGACGGCGAAAGGTTCAGGCTAACAATCTGTGGCACAAAGTGCAGAAGAACCGGATAAATTACGTATTTCATTCTGCCGGCGGCGGGAGCAGTCGCGTTGGGAGCATAATAAACTATTGTTTTTCTGGCATTTCCGGCTGTACCGTATGCAGCCGCAGAAGCGCTTGCCGCTTCCGTAATTTCCACTTTTTCATTATTTACGTTAGTATAATAAGCAAAATATAATTTTTTGATAGTTGTACCATGAACCTTTTCTTCAATGATTCTGGGCCTGGTATCGTTTGCCAATGGGGTATCATTAGCATCCACACTGCCGTATGATTGTTCAATGGTTACAATTCCGCTTGTTGCGGTACTCACCGCGTTTTTAAAGGCTTTTTCAATTTTTATTTTTCTGCCGGTGGAGTCATAATCATACCTTTCCCAATTACCGCCGGAAGGCACAGTCTTTTTTTCTTTTCCGTATTTTCCTGTTTCACCGCTGTTTGTATAATACTCGATATTAGTTTCAAGCCTGGGGCCTTCTTCTCCGGGTTTGGCGCCAACTGTTTTCTTATAAGCCATGGT
>JAQUOK010000673.1 GCA_028717165.1 Victivallaceae bacterium
AGCAATTCCCCATGACGGTGCGTTTGCCACATTTCACGCAGGATTCTGATCGTGTTTTGAGGAATCGGGACGACCCGGTTTTTACCGCCTTTGCCGTCCAGGATTTTCAATAAACCCTGTTTGGCGTCAATATCGGCGAATTTTACTTTCAAGGCTTCGCTGATCCTCAGCCCGCAGGTGTAAATCAGAATCAAACACGCTCGATAACGAATGTCTTTCACGTTCGCGATGATATCGCGCACTTCCTGCTGCGACAACACTTCCGGCAAAGGATGATCCTGGCGCAGGCGGTAGATCTGAAGTGTTTTGAAATCACGGGGGAAAGTGAACTCAAAGAAAAATTTCAAGGCGGAATAATTAATCATCAGATAAGACGTCGACCATTTTAATTCGGTTTCGACGTAGCGCAGGTAATCGCGGATATGGTCATCCGTGATAAGCTCGGGCTTCAGCCAAGTGTAGGCGAAAAATTTCAGTATCGCGTCATAATATTTTTTTACTGTGAGCGGACGAAAACGATGAAAATTCAAATCTTCACGGTAACGTTTACGCCACTGGGAAGTGCTTTCACTTTTACGAAGCTTTTTCAGGCGATCCCTGACTGATTCCGGAAATTGGACGGTTTTGCACGGAACTTTTACTTTCGACATGATTGTCTTCCTTTTATTTACGGCATCAGATTCATTCTGACGCACATAAACAAAATACCATGTCGACGCTGGTACCTTAAGAACAACCTGTAAACGCTGCCGCGAAGCGGCTCAGTTCAAGTGGACTGGTGCTAAAAACGGCAAAAACGTGTGTTTTTCGAACTTTGTCCATGAGTTACTGCGAGAGGTTAGCGTTTTTTCGGGAAGCTATTTTTACGGTTTTTCCCGATAGCGTTTTTTAAATGATTTCCTTTCAGAGAAAACTTCCGCTGATTAAATTACGTTCCGTTACAGGTTTTGAGAAGAATCGGAGTGCTTCTTTTGATTTTATGATAGCGGACTGAATTGTAGCAAATTACCTGCAAATTAGTTGAATTATGAGAAATCACCTGCAAGTTATATGTGTTTTTGCAAATAGAACTATATGATAAATGAATAAACAGATGATTTATAAAAAGAATTTATGAGCAAGCCGACAACCCGTTAAAACATATGTACAGTTGAAATGAGCAGGAAGAAAAAACACAAACGCCAAAATACAAAGGTCAGAAAGAAAACAATAAAATCTCCCGGGAAAATATCCTGTCGGGCATCGAAAACGACTTGCCGGGCATTGATTCCGCTGAATACTGAAAAAATCCGCAAGGATTTACTCAAGGTATATAAACGTCGTAAAAAAGTCCTTGAGAAAATCGAAATCCAACTGGAACAGTACAATGAGAAAGATGAACCGGAATTTCAGAAGTTCATAGCCCGACGCTTCGGGGCGGAACAAACCCGGCTGCGGGAATTGGCGGAACAAATCAGCCTGGCGCAGTCGCGCCGCGAAAAACTGCGTTACATGGCGCGGGAAGAAGGGATGTCGCAGGGAAATTATTGTGCGTATCTGGAAAGCAAAGTCACCCCGGAAACGGATTTCTGGGCGGTACTGGAAAATGAAATTCTGGAAATGCAGGAGGAACAGTGCCGCCTGGATGAAGAATTCGAGCAGTATTGCCGGGAATGTGACGAAGCCGATGGGATTACGGAAGAAGATGATGATTACGATGACGATGACGAAGAAGAAATATTTTTCGAGAATGATGAATTTGAAGATGAATTTGCCGGTTTTGCCGATGAAATTGAAGACATGTTCGGCAAAGAAGCCAAGTCGATTTTCGACCGCTTATTTGGCGATGTCCTTTCGGCAAAAGAAAGTCATCCCAGAAACGATGATAAAGCTTTGAAAAAGCTCTACCGCGAATTATGCCTTCGTTATCATCCGGATAAAATCGGGGAACACGATGCGAAAACCCGGCGTTTGTGGTTTTCAATCCAGGAAGCTTATCAAGTCGGCGATCTGTCCCGGCTACGCGCTATCCATGCCGGTATCAAAATTGAATCGGGTAACACTGAACTGTTTTGTTTCGAAATTGACGCAATGCTTGGCGATATCGAATGGAGTATTCACATGACGCGGAACCAGCTCCGTATGAAAAAAAGCGCTCCGCATTGGGGGTTTGCCGCGTGGACGGAAAAACAGCGGCAAAAAGCCGAACGGGAACTGGCTGAATCTTACCAGTATGAACTTGCAATGGCGGAACAACAGTTGCGTAAAAAAGAAGTGGAACTCGAACGTATACGGAATTCTTTCCGTTCCAAAAAGAAAAAACTAAAATTCGATCCGGAACTCCAACCGGACTTATTTGAATTTGAAGTTCCGTTTTAAAGAAGGGATTATAATAAAAAATGAAAATCACCTGCATTGACTTTGAAACTGCCAATTCTTCACGCGGAAGCGCGTGTTCGGTCGGAGTGGCCGTGATTATTGACGGGGAAATCACCACCACTGCGGAACGCCTGATCAAACCGCATCCGACATGCAGTTATTTCGACCCGTTCAATGGGTGCTACGATAAAACTCTGTAATAAAAATTAGCTATTTTTCGAGTGCTGTTTAGTTTTTCATCTTCTTTTCCTGTTCTTTTTACAGAGCCTACAAGCTTGCTCCAAATTTATCAATGTTCTTC
>JAQUOK010000674.1 GCA_028717165.1 Victivallaceae bacterium
ATTAATTCTTCTTCTCCAATATAGCGTTTCATTGCATGATACCTCGTTTTTCAGATGTTGCCCAAATACTCAAAAGCCTGTTTAAGTCCTTCAGGTATCGGCGGTAAATTGTATTCGCTGTGCCATGATTCGTATTCATAAGACACGCAGCCTTGATAATTAATTTCCTGTAAATGTTCAAATATCCATGGAACATCAAGCCGGCCCTCGCCGAGCAGAGTTGAATGAAGCCTGTAGCCCTTGCCGTATTTGTCATCATAATATCGGGGGAAACCGTCCTTTAAATGCATATGCACAATATAGGGCGCCTGAAAATAGAATTCCCGCTTGAAATCGTATCCTTCACCGAGAAGATTGCCGGGTTCGTAGAGTATTCCCAAACTGGGAGAATTTATTTCTTCACATAAGCGCAACGCCCCTTCCGGTGTTCCGCTGTAATAGCCCCGGTGATTTTCCATTGCCAGCACGATTCCTCTGGATTCCGCATAAGCTGTTAATTCTTTCAGCAGGGGAACTCCGGTCTTGAATACGACTTCTTCGCGTTCGGTTGTCCCCAGGAATACTCTCGCAACCTTGGCCCCTAAGTCGGCGGCCAGGTCTATCCCTTTTTTGTCTTCCTCAAGCCGCTTTGATCTTACGTTCTCGTCCGGATCGAGATAGTTATGGCCGAAACCGCTGCACAGGGAAACGATTTCAAAACCGGAAGCGGAGATAAAATCGACAATCCTTTTCCTTTCTTCCGCAGTTGAGCTTATCGGCAACTGCCGATGATACAGATCGAGGTATTTAAAACCGGTTGGGGCGAGGACAGGCAGGTACTCCATTGGCGACTGTTTTTGAAAACATACCGTACATACGGACAATTTCATCTTCGATTATATCTCCTTTACTGAATTACGAATTATAAGTTCGGGACTTAACGTCCGGGTCAATTTATGTTGATGATTTTTTATCATTGCCTTGATTCCGTTCAGAGTTTCCATCGCCATCTCTTTCAATGGTTGTTTTACTGTGGTAACGGGCGGTGACAATGCCATATTTACCGGGGTTTCATCCAGCGTTATTACAGAAATATCTTCAGGAATTTTCATTATTCCGGCATTTGAGGAAATATAGACGTCCGTAGTTAAAAGATGTCCTGAACACAATAATGCCGTAATTTTGTTTTTCCCGGTCATCCGGGCAGCAAGCCACTCCTGAACGACGCTTAAATGTTTTTTTTCAGCGATTTGGTTTGATTCAATATGTTTTATAAACACAGGTTCAACAGGAAGCTTATTTTTTCCCATGGCCGCCAGATAACCTGCGGATATACTTTGGCAGTAGTAATTACTTTTTGACCCGTTAAGCAGACCGATATTTTTATGTCCCTGTTTGATAAAATATTCAATGGCAACAAATGCGGCCTGTGCATGGTCGCAATCCACAAAATCCAGATCCAAATTGGATGAAGACGCCCCCAGGACAACAAATCTCATGCCCGCATCCTTCATCTTCTGCAACATTGGATACTGATTAATTCTGGGCGCCACTATAATCATGCCGTCGGCCTTATATTCCCGGTATAAGGACTCATACTCCGCCGAACCGCTGATTATTTGAAGATCGCAATTTTCATCTTTGACGGAATTGAAAGTCTCTATCAGGGACTGAGCATAATATGCGGTTTCATTTACTTCCCACCTGAAGCAGACAAGTATTCTGGGCGGAGCGTTGACTTTAGAGGTAACAAGCGTTCCGATACCGGGTTTGCGGCATATCCAGCCATCCTGTCCCAATTCCCGCAGCGCCCGTCTTACTGTGATTGAGCTTACCTCCAGCATATTACAAAGGGCCGGTTCGGCCGGAAGCATCTCTCCCGCCTGTAGTTTTTTATCCTTTATAACGGTGAGAACCATATCTTTCACCTGTTTATATAACGGAGTCGGTTTTTCTACCATTGAGACCGATATTGTGTTTTTAATACTCATTTACATGGCTCCTTTATTAACTAGTATACAGTATACTGTTATATTTGTCAAGGCGTTTTAGATAAAAAATGTAATCAATATTGGGACAGTTTCCCGCAAATAATCAAAATTCCGGTTTAGTCGAATTCACACCTGCAATTGAAATGAAAGATGTGCCGGATGCCTAATTATTTTGTCGGAGTTGGTTTCCGCGGCTGACTGATCGCCTTAAGTTGTGTTCCATATCAGATTCTCTATTTGATCTTCTCCGAAAATCGCACGAAGAGCAACGCTTTAATATCCAAACCTTTTTCTGCAAGCGTTAGTGAAACAATCCCGGGGATGTCCAAGCTGAAATCCGGTTGATTTTCCCCTTCGTTTATTATTCTACTGCAAGCCATATATCCGCATAGATCAACAGGCTCACTCCTGTCTCACAACAGGAGGAGTCTGCATATGATTTCAGGTTGGTATTGGAACTCCCTGCCGGGGGAGCAGTTATTTAATACTTATGCGGAACATTGCATAATGGTAAAAACGCCAGATGTGTTAATCCATCAAATATAAGGATATGGAAGATGGAAAATTTAACAGAAAACGATGGCGCTGTTATCCTGACGGCAGAGCAGGAAAACGCGGTAAATCAAATGTTGGGCAAGGACAATATTTTTCTGGATGGCCCGGCCGGCACCGGTAAAACTACAACCA
>JAQUOK010000675.1 GCA_028717165.1 Victivallaceae bacterium
TATTTTGACTTTTTCAACCCCGATCTGTTCGATCCCGGGGAATGGGCGGCAATGGCGAAAAAAGCCGGGATGAAATATTTCGTCATTACCGCTAAGCACCATGAAGGTTTCTGCCTCTGGGACTCGAAATTCACTGCTTACAAGGCTACCAACACTTCCTGCAGGAAAGACCTGCTTAAAGAAGTTGTCGCGGCTTTTCGGGCCGAAGGGCTGAAAGTCGGCTTTTATTATTCGCTGATCGACTGGCATCATCCTGAATTTACGGTTGACCGGGTTCATCCCCAGCGTGAATCGGAAGAAGCCCGGGCGAAGAATAAAGATAAAGACATGAGGAAGTACGCTCAATATATGCGCGACCAGGTTACGGAACTTTTAACCGGTTTCGGCCATATTGATATTCTCTGGTTCGATTTTTCCTATCCGGGTGAAGACGGCAAGGGGCGTGAGGACTGGGAGTCTGAAAAACTTGTAAAGCTTATCCGTTCGCTGCAGCCGCATGTCCTGCTCAACAACCGTCTCGATCTCGATGTTGAGCCTGACTTCATGACTCCTGAACAGTATGTTCCCTCGACCGGACTTAAGAAAAAAGACGGTTCGCCGATGCCCTGGGAAGGTTGTCAGACGTTCAGCGGTTCTTGGGGTTATTTCCGGGACGAGACCAGTTGGAAATCGCCGGAAATGCTGATACAGATGCTGATCAATCACGTCAGCCGCGGGGGAAATCTGCTGATGAACGTCGGCCCCACCGCCAGAGGCGAATTTGATTACCGGGCGGTCGCGGCGCTGCGGACTTACGCGGACTGGATGAAGTATCATTCCCGCTCGATCTACGGCTGCCAAGAAGCGCCGGAAGCTTTCGCTGTTCCCGAAGACTGCCGTTACACCTATAATCCGGAGACAAAGCGTCTCTATCTGCATCTTTTCGCCTGGCCGTTCAAAGCAGTTCACCTTCCCGGCCTGGCGGGTAAAGTGAAATATGCCCAGCTGCTTAACGACGCCAGCGAGATAACCATGCGCGAAGCGGCCTCCGATATCCACACCGGACTCAATGAAAAAAGCCCGGAAATGGCTTTGACCCTCAATTTGCCGGTCATGAAACCTCCGGTCACGGTTCCGGTAATAGAGCTTTTCATGAAATAAAAAACAGGAGCGCCGGTCGTCAGACCGGCACTTGCTGCGTTCCGCGAATGCATACTACTGCTTTTTTTGCTGTTTTCCTTGAAATCCGGGGGAAATCGTATGATAGTATGCCGAGGTATTTAAAATGGAAGACATCAGAACGACCCGGCAGACTTTGATCCAGCGTCTGAAGGATACGGAAAACGAAGACGCCTGGAAGGAATTTTACGATTTTTACTGGCAGCTTATAAGCGGCTGGGCGCAGCGTTTCGGGTGTTCCCCGGCCAAAGCCGACGACGTGTTTCAGGAAACCATGGTCTGCCTGTTGCGGCAGATACCCTCTTTTGAGTACGATCCGGTCAAAGGCTCCTTCCGTTCTTATTTGAAGACGATAGTCAAAGGGCGCTGTTATGATCTTTTCCGCAAGGAAAGCCGTTATGTCGCCGTCGGCGACAGTGGCGATGAAAATGAACAGCTCAGTTCTGCGCTTGATATTTTAAGCCGGGAGCATTCTGAGCTTATCAGTATCGATGACGACAATATCTGGCTGTATTCGCTGGTGCATCAGGCCCTGCGGCGGGTTTACGGCAAAATCGATCAGCAAACCTATAAGTCATTCTGCCTTTATGTGCTTGAAGGCGGTTCCGTCGGGGAAGTAAGCCGAAAACTCGGCAATCTGCGTACCGGAACCATCTATCAGCAGAAAAGCCGGATGTTGAAAATGCTGGAGAAGGAGTTCCTGATCCTGCTCGATGAAATGGGCGAAACCCCGGTCGGCAGTCAAAGCCGGGGGCTGTTCATCAAAGCGGTCGAGGAAATGATAAACAATCACCCCGAATATCGTGAAACCATGATAAACAAGGAAAGCAACTGCCCCGATATCAGGATTTTCGAAAAGATAAAACCGGCGCTGCAGGAACTTCCTGAACCCGGGAAAAACCAGAGCTGCCTCTGCATTATCGAGGAAGCGGCCGCCGCCCGCTGGTATAAATTGACCGGAACGGCAACTGCAGGCAGTAAAGATGAATGCGATCTGGTTTTCAAAAATGACAGACAGGTATCCGGCATGCACCTGGAAATAAGTCGTAAAGACGATGCCTTTCTGGTGAGAGACCTCCACAGCGCCAACGGCACCTATCTGAATAACCGGAGACTGACGCAAGCCGCCGAACTTTGCGACGGAGATATAATCTCACTCAGCAAAGATTCGATTCTGGTGTTCAACCGCTTTGATTAATCCGGCGCTCTTATTTCATAACGAATTCGGTGTCTTTTTTGACATCTTCAATGACTTTGACTACGGCTATGCCTTCCTCAATAGAGACCGGGAATTTTTCGCCTTTCCTGATTGCCTTGTACATTGCCGGCCAGATGGAATGGGTATCGGTCGGAACAGATGGTTCAACCTTGATTTCCTTTTCAATCCAGCGGATTTCTTCCAGGTCGGCGTAACCGTTGGTAAAACCTCCTGACAACGGCGGATTGCCGGTATAGGCTTTGATTTTTTTAAAGGTCTGTTCCGGGTCGATATAT
>JAQUOK010000676.1 GCA_028717165.1 Victivallaceae bacterium
GTATCTATTTTACTGCTGAGCGGTGGTTTCCAGGGTCTCGCCCTTGTGGTTAACTGGCGTTGAACCAGGCTAAACTTACCGTCTTCCCGATTGAGAGCGCCGGTAAATTCAATATTGGAATTGATAATGAGACGAATAATCGCGATCATTTTTGAGTGTCTGCCCCCTTTTTTAAAGATTCCCGCCGGACGGTAACTGAAATAAATAGTCAAAGCCCCGGATGCCGGCGATAATTCCTGAAGATACTGCCAGTCGGCCTGATATTGGGAAAAAATCAGGCATTGTCCGACTTTTCCCTGAGCATACATGAAGTTATACTTATTCAGGGCGCTGCTTGTTCCCAGGCTTTTGTTTTCGAAACCATCGTACAGCAATAGATTTTCTTTGTCCGGCACCGCGGTTTCCGGCTGAGCTTTCGCAATTTTAAAATCGGCCGGAAATGTCTGGCCGGAACTTGATTTAAGTAACAGGATGATGCCTTTTTCGCCGGGTTGCAGGGTGAGTTTTAAGGAATTATTTCCGGGGCCAAGTTCCGCGACCCGCTGCAGGCCGGCGCTGACGTTATATACCCTATACTTGTGCGGCAAGTGGAATTTGACCTCGCAGCTGACCGGATCCGGGGAATACTCTGCCAGATAAACCAAAATATTATCATCTTTGACGGTTGCGTATTGAACAATTTTCGCGGGGACATTGTTTTTGATGTTGAGGGCGCCGGAGATTTGTACCAGCTCATCCATCCTTTGTCCTTTGAACAGAATTTCTTCATATTCGGCAATTATATTCAGAGCCCGGCTCATCCAATACAACGTTTTCCCATTGCCGCTGGGAAACCCGGGCCAGATAAAACAGCCGCCGGCTTGAGAAAAGGCGGTTTCCAGCATAATATAAAAAGAGTGTTTTAAGGGGAACCGGCTGGGTTTTTCCCGTAGACCGGAGGTCAGAGTCGGCCATATTTTGGCGCGTTTGGCTTTTTTTGCGGCCTGGATAAAAAGATTAAGCGTTTCTTTATATTGCGGCATACTTTCATAAAGATCATTATACAGCATCGGCATGTTGTAATCGATATTCTGTGAAATAAGCGCTTGATCGGACAATGTGGCGACTTTTTGAGATTGTACCGAAAGACCCGATATTGTACACCAGCCGATTTTTATCTTGCTGTGCCGTTGTGTCTCATCGACCAGTTTTTTTACATAATCAGCTAATTGCTCGCATTTGAAATTTACCCAGGAATTATAGCGTTCCGGATATTGATGGGGATGCTTGGCGAGAGTCAGCGGGTCCACGTATTCCATTTTAGGATATTTTGCGGTAAACCAACTTTTGAATTTATCGATCGTACGTTGGGTGAAACTGACGCGATGTCCGCCGGAAGTATAAGGCTCCCAATCGCTTATGAGCAGATCAAAACCTGATTTGTCGCCATCGTCTAGCATTCTTTTGATAATTTTTCCCATCCATTCGCCGCGCGCGGTAAAATCAAAGCGGGTGGTCAATTCACCGTCAATGTCAATTGCCTGCAAGTCTTTATGCGCTGGAGGCCTGAAGTATCCTGCTCTCATGATGGCGGTGATAAATCCGTTTTTTTTGTAGTCCTGAAGAAATTCTTTGACTGTTTCCGCGGGAACTTCTTTACAGGGTACGTTGCCTTGAAGAGCGATGCCGTTAAATCCGAGATGCTTAAACAGTTTCAGCGCTTTGGGGTCATCGGTGTAGTCTTTGAGCAGTGCGTAATCCGCTTCGAATATGGCGGTAAACAAACGCGGGGTTTTTGCTTGCGGGAAGTCGATGATTTCCACTGGCAGGGTGTGTTCGGCAATTCGTTGACTGCTGAATTTATAGCTGTAATAAAGCGGTCTGCAGGCTCCGGCTTTTTTGGCTTTGATGAAAAAGCGCCAGAAACCGGTATTTTGAGAATCAAGCGCAAAAATGTAGCGGGTATAATTTTCATTTTCGCGGATGATTTTTTTTTGCTCTTTAAGTTCTATTTTTTCGTTGGGATTAAAACGCCAGTATCTGCCCATAAAACCTTTGAGTTCCAATGTTTCCGGCAGGTCAAGCGTCAGTTGTGCCGGCTTTTTGCTCTGGGTGCCGCTTATTCTTAAAAACATTGGCAGGAAAAAATCTTTGCTGACATATAGCGTGTCCGTTTCCACGGATAGCCGTAATGGAATTTTTTCTTTGTATTTATTGGCAAATTGTGAATATGAGCTACGTTTGCCGCCGAGATGCTTGAGGACTGCGAAATCGGCAGGGATCGACGGGACTGCTTTTACCGGTAGCGCGCAAGCTGTTTTGGAATTAATGATCGGAATCAGGTAATAGTCTATTTGGGCTTGGGGCACGGGATTAAGTTTATCATACATCATTTCAATGGTGGCGCTCATGGTTTGCGGAGTTCCCCGGTTCCACGAATAGAGCAATTTTGCGGGCGTGGCGCTGATCATCAACATTCCGGTTTGGTTTTTCCGGTTGTAGTAGGCGCTCCAATTGGCTTCTCCTTTTATAGCCGAACGTACCGAGGTGTTATCATCTTTCACGCCGGTCAGGTCCAAGCCTTTCGCATGAGGTTGGATAATTTGATGAACATTGACGGCGTTGGCGTCCGTGAACATATGGTGGAACCAGGGGATCACAA
>JAQUOK010000677.1 GCA_028717165.1 Victivallaceae bacterium
GTCGGGAATTTTAGTAGGCACGAATGCGGCCCCGCACCGTGCCGACAAAGTTTATATCTGCCTTTAACCCTCTCTGTGTTGGAACAAGGCTGCTCTCGACACTACCCAAAAACACTTTTTATTTTTGATTGACTTCGAAAAAAAGGTTAAACACCAGTTTTCAAGCCTTATTCAGACTTTACCGGACAAATGCCCTAATCGTAAATAAGGTCTAAAATGTTATCCGACTGGCGTTGTACGGTTCGACTGTCAATAACTGTGTAATCCGGATCGTCCATGAAAGAATCAGCGGCATCAGTTTGAAAAAAGCGTTTTTCCAGCACAAAAGGCGGCTTCCATACCAGCGGTTTGACTGGATTGGCCAGATGTTTTTTTACTGCCGCGCAAGCGCCGAGACGAATTTTTTCCCGGGCTTTGACGGCGGAAAGGGTGAGCGCGCTATTTCGCCCCAAACCTTTTTTCACCGCCGCGGTATTGATTCCCTCGACAAAATCCTCCGCTTCGCGACAAGCGGCTTCATCGCCGGAGAGGAAAATCAGCGCAATACCCAGTGCGCCGCAGTAGAGCGCCCACTGCGCCAGTTCACCGATAGGTCTGCCGTTAAGTTTATAGTAATAGATGCTTTTGGAGCTTTGGGTATGATTGAGGTTGCCGTCTCTGACCCCGGCCATGGCATGCTGGCCGATAATCATTGTGGCATCGTATTCCTGCAGTACCTCCCGCAGGACATTCCAAGGTACCAGAGGACGGCCGTGGAGCAATTTTGCTTCCGGATGGAGAATTTCAAAGTTGATACCGCCGGGGCCATGACCATCGAATACCAGAATGTCGTTAACTCCGGCGTCCAGCAGTCCGTCAACCGCGGCATTGACCTCCTGGGTCAGTAATCTTTTTGATTCCTCGTAATATTTGCCGGATGAAGATGTCTGCTCCGGCGATGAACATATTCCCGCGACGCCTTCAATATCGGTTAGTATGATGATTTTCATTATTTACTCCATATGGGTTTTGTAAAATAGTTTACTCTTTTTATATGGCAGCCTTCCGTACCAATACTTTTGGGCGCCTCAGAAGTTTCAAACGGTTAGAGATTCCTGAAGATGATTTTAAATTTCGTTGAGTTTTACAACTCTGTTTTCACGGGTTGATATTTCGGCCGCGAAGCAAAGTTTCATCGTTTCAAACGCGTCTAACGCTGAATGGTCGGGTTTTTGGTTTTTCGCCACTAATTCAGCGATGCGCATATTCTGGTCATGAACGTTATGCACCCACTCATTGGTGATATCAAATGTTATCTCTTCGGCAACTTTACTTTTGAGTTGTTTTTCATCTTCAGAAAAACTCCAGCGCTTGATGGTTTTTCTGAACAGATCGGTTGCTATAGCCCCTTTATCTCCATAAATAAAGTAGGTCAGAAGATGTCCGTCTTCAGCGAGTTTCTCCTGAAAGTCCGTTATTGCGATGCCCATTACAAAGTTAAGACTGCTTACTGCGCCGTCCGCGAATTTGTAGCTGATCTGATGGTTGTCGGGATGATTAAAATAATGGATAAAGTTAGGCGCGCTCATTGAATACGTTTGCGTGACTTCCCGGCCGAACCACCATCTGGGCAAATCAAGATAATGAGATAATTTCTCTCCGATAAGCGTGCCTTTGCTTTTAGCGCGCCAAGTGTCTTTTTTGTGGGACGCGTAGGTATAGTACTGGCAATAGGAATTAAGCGGTTTGCCAATCAGGCCGGCATCAATCCACTCTTTTACTTTCATATATAATTTGGAATAACGCAATTCAAAGCCTATCTGCAGGAACGAATCGTTTGTTTTTTGCGCTTCCACGATACGTTTTGCTTCTTCCATGGTTATTCCCATCGGTTTTTCACACATAACGGCTTTTCCCGCGTTAAGCGCGCTCACGGCGAGTTCCGCATGTGCTTCATTTACCGCCGCAATATAAAATAGTTTAATGGATTGGTCATTCAAGATCAGGTCAAGGTTGCTGACAGTTTCAATTTTCATTTCCCTGCCGCGTTCAAGCGCCAGTTCCGCAGTTGGTTCATAGCCGATAATTTTATCGATGAAAGGAGACGCTTTGGCTGCTTTTACATGAGTATTACCCATTTTCCCAAGTCCTAAAACCGCAACGTTGATTTTTAATTGTTTAGTTTTAATATGACTGTTTTGAGTCAAATTCCGGTTCATAGTGAGTTCCTTTGTTGGGGATTGCAATTGTCAAATAACTGGATGTTTACTTGTTTTTTTGTTTTTCTGGAGATTGGAATTTTACAGATCTTTTTTCCCGTCATAGATTTTCAATTCATCGAACGCGCCAAATGAGCGCCATTGCCGTCCCAGATAGATGGCATTGACCTTATCGACTTTTATCCCGGATTTTTGATCCTGAAGTTTGCCGTTTATCCATAATTTTGCCGCATCCGGCGCCAGTTGAATCTTGAAGTCATACCAGACGCCTTGCGCCCAGGTATCTATTTTACTGCTGAGCGGTGGTTTCCATGGTCTCGCCCTTGTGGTTAACTGGCGTTGAACCAGGCTAAACTTACCGTCTTCCCGATTGAGAGCGCCGGTAAATTCAATATTGGAATTGATAATGAGACGAATAATCGCGATCATTTTTGAGTGT
>JAQUOK010000678.1 GCA_028717165.1 Victivallaceae bacterium
CGGCTGTTCTGTCCATATTGTGCGACAAGCTGGAAGCATTGGCAGCCGGTGATGGAAAATGAGTGCGCCACCCTTATCAAACAGCCAGGATGCCGGCCATGGCGGTAAAGGGCAGAACGCGCGCTTTGCCGTCGGCGATTTCGTAGTCCTTTGATCCCAGATGGACCTGATAGTATTTAGGAATATCGGCGCGATGAGAAAAGTAGGAAATGTTCCGGCTCAGTAACCGTTCGCCAGTTTTGCATTCCACCGCAAAATCGGGTTTGCCGTTGCGAACCACAACAAAATCCAATTCGCGGCCTTGGCTGTCGCGCACAAAACGCAATTCCATACGATCGCCATCCCGGTCTTCAATCCGGTGACAGTACTTCAAAAGGTTTGAAGCAACCAGGTTTTCGAATCGCGCGGACGGGTTTTCGCAAACCGACCAGTCCCACATGTACACCTTTCTTTCCTTGGCCGCCGCTCTTAATCTTGGCAGGCCGTACGGCTGGATGCGAAAGCAGAAGTAAAGATTTTCCAGAATGGTGATCCAGTGATCGGCAGTTTCAAAAGCGATCGAAAGATCCTGCCGCAGATTGTTGACGGATAAAATCGAGCCGACCCGCTCCGGGAGCGTCTGCGCAAGGAGATCCAGTTGCGAAACCTCCTTTACGTGTTCCAGGCTGATCAAATCCTCATGAATGATCCTGCTTTGATGTTCCCGTTGCCAGCGCTTCCAATGACGAGCCTGCCCCTTGATGAACGGTTCAGGGAATCCGCCGTATTGCATTAGATGATCGAGGTCCGCCCGGGTTGGCCGGCGAGTGATTTCATAAAGAGACAAGGGATGAAGGCGATGGTAGTGATATCGTCCCTGAAGCGAATCGCCGCCGCGACGATAATGATCCAGCCGGGCGGAGCCCGTGATCAAAAATTGACGGCTCGATTTGTTGGTGTCATAGAAGCCCTTGACGAGGTTTCTCCACCCCTTGTACTTATGAATTTCATCGAGGATGATAAGCCGTTCCCCGCCGGGCAAGGCACCCTGTAAAAGCATTCTTCTGGATGCCGGATTGTCCCAATTAAGATAAGCGGTATGGTTTTCGCTCCCGCCCGCCAGCAAACTCAAAGCCAGGGTGGTCTTGCCGACCTGCCGCGGCCCGCCCAGAAACACCATTTTTTCGGCAAGATCCTCAACCAAGGTGTCTTTCAAATAACGTTCCATATTTCACCGGAATTAATCAAAATCAGATTCAACTCCACTCTAATATATGCATGCATAAATTAGAGTCAAGTCGAAAATATGCATGGATGGAATTTTGATTGACATTACAATTTTACGATATATGGTATTTTTTGCAGTTATGAGTATACAGGAGGAGCATTGTGATTCCGAATTGGCCTGAACAGAAAAGCAATATCAGGGTATTGTCTATGATGATGTCCCGGGCTTGGTCTGTTGCCAGTTCGGGATTAATGGCATTATAAAATCCCAAAGCCGGTAATTGAACGAGATCAAGCCCAAGAGCAATTGCTTTTGGGCTTTTTTGTTTTTAATCACAAATAGAACTGGAGATTAAGCATGAATAAAACAACATATATTACAACGGCAATTCCATACGTTAATGCGTATCCTCACATCGGATTTGCTTTAGAATTTGGTTCAGGCAGATCTTTTGGCTCGCTACAGCCGATTGGTTGGCAATCAGACACGGCTACAAACGGGAACGGATGAAAATGCCTTCAAAAATGTGCTTTCAGCAAAGGAAAAAAGATTGCCGACACAACGGTTCGTTGATGATCAATCGAAAGTATTTCAGAATTTGTGTTGCGTCTTAAACATATCACAAGACCGGTTTGTCCGCACAACCGCCCAATACCATAGAGAGGCTGTTCATAAATTTTGGCGACAACTAAAAAAAGAGGATATATACTTGAAGCAATATGTGGGATTGTATTGCGCCGGCTGCGAAGATTTTTTCATTGAGCGCGATCTTGTAGACGGGCTGTGTCCTGATCACGGCACGAAACCAGTCAGTATTGAAGAAGAAAATTATTTCTTCCGGCTTTCGCGGTATCAAACAGCACTCGATACCCTCATTGTTTCCGATAAATTAAAAATCATTCCCGAAGCGCGAAAAAACGAGGTGCTTGGTTTTATCCGACGCGGATTGCATGACATCAGCATTTCCCGTCCCGCTGAACGATCGGAAGGATGGGGGATTCCAGTGCCGGACAATGCGTCGCACGTAATTTATGTCTGGATTGCCGAGCTGAATATCCACGCCGTCGCGAATCAGGCGCTGAACGCTGGCGGAGTAATCTCTTTTCCATTCCGGCTCGATCGGCAGGGGCACTTCGGCGGGCCATCCCGGCACGGCGCTGGCCGGTAACAGGATTGAATATCCGATAGCTTCGTATCCCTGACAGCGCCGGTCAAACATCCGCGCCAGCATCGGAACATTGAGATCGGCATAGTCATAGACCCACACTTCCCGTTTGCGATCGTGCAGGCGGTGCAATCGGCCCGCATATTGGGCGATCGTTCCACGCCAGGAAATCGGCAGCGTAAGGAACAATGTATCCAGCCGGGCATCGTCGAATCCCTCGCCGAGGTAGCGCCCGGTGGCCAACAGAACTCCTCCTT
>JAQUOK010000679.1 GCA_028717165.1 Victivallaceae bacterium
AGCACCAGGGCTATATTGGTGATATTGCTGCCGACCAGATCACCGATAACAATACCTCCTTCGCCCTGGGTGGAAGCATAAACATCGGTGGCGAATTCGGGGAGAGACGTGCCTATGCTGACCAGGGTCAGGCCGATTACGATTTCAGGGATTTCATAATTCCTGGCGATTTGGGAAGCGGCCTCGACAAAAAAATCACTGCCTTTGACCAGAAAAAACAGCCCGGCCAGAAACAAAACTATATTCAGGATGAAATAATCGGAGGCGAAAAACATTTAAGGATCTTCCTTATGCGGATTTAACGCCACCGGGTTATTGCGTCTATTTTGAATTTAGGTACGTGAAGAACATCCTCGCCGTCAAGGTAATACTTCATGGATTCTTCCGCATCGATATCTTCCTGTACGGGTTCTTCGTCAGGATAACCGACGGCCAGGATATAAAGGCTTTCCTCATTTAACGGCAGCTCCAGGATTTTGTCGACGTTTTCCTTTTTATAAGCTCCTATCCAGCATGAGCCGAGGCCGACATCGGCGGCCGCATAGGACATACTCTGGATGGACGCTCCGGCGTTAGTCAGTATGGTTTCCCCGGAATTTCTGGGAGCTGTAACGACAATGAAAGTCAACGGAGCGTTTTTTCCCCATTCCGGAGTACGTTTGGGAGACACCAGCCCCGCCCAGGCGGTATTTTCGAAAATATCTTTCACGAGTTTTCTGTCCCGGACGACAATATAATGCAGTTTCTGTACATTGCCCCCGCAGGCGGCCAGCCGCCCGGCCTCAAGCATATAACGTATATCCTTGTCAAATACCTGAACTTGTTTGAAACGCCTGACTGTCCGGCGTTTTTTCAACAAATCGCTGAATTCCATAACCGCCTCTCCTTGATTAAGAATTATATTCTTTCAGAAATTCGTTTATATATCTGCTGATATTATTCTGCGTTATCTGGATAACGCCCATTTCCCGCAGGACGCTTTCCGGCGAGTCGGAAGCATGGGCGGTGTTGACCATTACGTCGCTGCCGAAATCCCGGCGTACAGTGCCGCCGGGGGCTTTCGTCGGATCGGTCGGACCCAGGACATTGCGGATTTTCGCGATGGCGTTTTTCCCTTCATAGATCAGAACCAGGCATTTTACCAGCCCGGGATCATCCATTTCGTTTTCCGGGCAGTCCGTCGGGCGGCGCCCGGACATGAACTCGATAATCCGGTAGAACTGGTCGTCGGCGTAACTTTTGCCGACGGTTTCGGTCAGGCTGCCGGTTACGTCATCATTCATTTTGAAATCAAGTTCCGCTTCCAGGATCGTCCTGGCTTTGCCGCCGATCACCGGCGCCAGCTTACTGCGCAGGGCCCCCTGTACCGGCCCGTAAAACTCAAGCGCTTCCCGGACCGACATACGGTAAACCTTGCAGCCGATAATGCGCAGCCCGGTCCGGCTGAGCATGTCGATAATGTTGCCGGGACGGCTGCTGGGATGGCGCCAGTTGTCGGGTTTGATGATCACCAGCGTGCGTTCATCCGTATCCTCGACGCCGACGATGTTCTCGGCTATGTTGGGTGTCCGGTCCGCAAAATCGGCGAACAATTTGAGTTTCTTCACCGCACACTCGATATCGGGGGGGGTAAGTACGGCCGGTTCGAAATAACGTATCACGCCGGGCTGTGATTTATCTTCAATCAGGTCGGAATAAGTATCGCGGATGGTTTCCCCGGTCAGGAAAGGATCGCTGCTTGAATGCGCCGGGTCCAGCACCCCGACTACGGAACTGAGTTTGGCGCAGGCGCCCTCTCCTTTGAAAAGCAGAAACAAACCGCGTTCCTTTTTGCCGTTCTTTTCCGTAAAATTTTCCAGGACGTAATCAGCCAGCAGTTTTGCCCGCTCCTTATTGGTCCTGCCGACGGTTTTCAGGAGAGAATCGGCATAAGCTTCGGCAAACTGCCGGTCCAGTCCGAATATGCGGGCGCCGACAAAATCCAGGTCGGTACGGCTCAGCAAACGCGCCAGGATACCTCCCGTACGGGATTTCTTCAGGCTGTACGGAGTTATTAAAACATAAGAAAGTTCCACGGACATAAGTTCACCTCTTACTTATTTTAATTAGAATAATGAGAATTTCAAAGGACGATACTATATAACCGCTTGAAAGCTTTTCAATTTTTTACCATGAAAAACACAAAAAACACGAAAAACTATTTCTGGAACACGTTGATTATATTTTTTTCTTCGCCGATGATCGTCAGTTCGTCGCCTTCTTCAAGCGCTATATCCGGGTTCCAGATATTTTCCACTTCCTTACCCGGTTTTTTAAGGAGCAGAAGCGAGATGTTATATTTCCGGCGCATATCCAGTTCGCGGATGGTTTTCCCGCTTAAGGAGGGCGGCACTTTGACCTCGGCAATCGTCGAACCCTTGAAATCGAACATATCGGAGATGTTGTTCATCGACAAACGTTTCGACAGTCTTTCCGCCACGTCCTGGTCGGGCTGAATGACTTCGTCCGCCCCCAGCCGCAGCAGGATCCGTTTCTGGAGGGCGGTATTGGCTTTGGCGATGATCTTTTTGGCGCCCTCCTGTTTCACCAGCGTAAGCGCCAGGATCAGATCCTCAAAGTGGGAACTC
>JAQUOK010000680.1 GCA_028717165.1 Victivallaceae bacterium
TGAAGCCGGTAGTTGCGGATATAGTCGGCAATGGCGTCTTTAAGGCTGGTCACTTCCTTGTCATAGCCGAGCGCCCGGAGTTTCCCGATTTCCGCTTTTGTGTAATATTGATAGCGGTCCCGCAGATTTTCCGGCATATCGATGTATTCGATATTTACCGGTTTGTCCATGGCCTCGAACGCCGCAGCGGCAAGCGCATTCCAGGTTTCAGCCCGCCCGCTGCCGATATTGTAGATGCCGCAGGCGTCCTGACGATCGAGCATGAACAATACCATATCCACAACGTCTTTTATATAGATAAAATCACGCATCTGCTCGCCGTCGGCATACTCTTTGCGGTAGGATTTGAACAGCGCCATTTTACCGCCGGCGGAAATCTGCTCGTATGCCCGGCAGACAACGCTGCGCATTTCACCCTTATGCATTTCGTTGGGACCGTAAACATTGGAAAATTTCATCCCGGTTATCGCGGTCAGCAAACCGGTGTTTTTCGCCCATAAATCGAAGAGGTGTTTGGAATAGCCGTACATATTCATCGGGCGAAGCTGTTCGAGCCGGCTTTCGTCATCTTCATAGCCCAGACTGCCGTCCCCGTAGGTGGCGCAGCTCGAAGCGTAAATAAAGCGGATCCCGTGCGAAACCGCAAACGACGCCAGTTCCTGGGTGTACTTGTAATTGTTGTCGACCAGATAAGCGGCGTCTTTCTCCGTAGTCGCCGAACATGCTCCCATGTGAATGATCGCGTCTATTTTCTTATTGTCAAAAGTTCCGTCCTGGATCATATCGCGGAAATCTTCTTTCTCTTCGTATTCCGCAAAACGCAGGGCGCGCAGGTTTTTCCATTTGTCAGAGAGTCCGAGGCTGTCGACAGTGATAATTTCGTTAACGCCGCGCCGGTTAAGTCCCCAGACAATACCACTTCCTATCAGGCCGGCGGCTCCAGTCACAATGTACATATTTCCTCCCATCCGTTATTGCTGAGTGTTGACGTGAGTAAATGTATTAACATGTTGACGGCTGACTCTTTTGAGAGGAGTGCCGCCGGTAAGCAGCGAAAGCGTCAGCATGGCGGTATAATTGTTCAGTTTTTCGCCATCGCCGTCGCGCGTTACATTCTGCGACATTTCAAGCGCAGCTTCCCAACAGTGCAGCTGCTTTATCAGCCTGACCTGCTGCTGTTGGAGATAACCGGCCTGAAAATTATAATACAATTCATATTCCAACCGCATCTTCCGGTCAGGCATAACCGGAATCCCGAAACCGAAACGGATATTTTCAACCATTTCAGTATAGACCTGATCGAAAACTCCCCCCCCCTGGATTTCCGTGAAGTTACTGCCCATCGAATAAACGGAATGAGTTTTGTAGGGGTTCTGCAGGACATAGGACATGAATACAGTTATATCATCAGTGGGCCTGTAATTCGCCATCAGTTCCCATTTGTTCAGCCAGCTGAAACCGAGCCCTTTGGATTTTCCGCTTTCGACGTTGGTTTTTGCAATACTGTCATCCCCGGAGGCATTAACCGAGAAAAACGTCAGGAAACTGAATTTTTCGCATGGATTGAAATAAATTTTAGTAGCGAAGTCACCGATATGGCCGAGTCCTTCGGTAGACTTGAAATGGTAATCCCAGTAATTTTCCATATTGAACCAGTTATAGATGGTCTCGTTGCCATAACTGCCGCGCCTGGTCTGGATCCGGTTCCTGAGGCCAAGGCGGACAAAATTCTGTTCTTCAATCCGGTCGATTTCGTCAAAGAAATACAAATGGTCGCGGTCAACACTAGGTTTGGGAATAAAAGTATAATTCGCATAAGGTTCAATAACATGCCGTATACCGTCAAGCCGCCAGTAGGCATTGCGCACATTAAGCCAGGAACGGCTTATTTTACCTGTCGCTTCCAGGCCGATTTCACCAATAAAACGCACCTGGCCGCCGCCTTTTGCATCATAATTCACGACATCGGCGGTGGAATCGCCTTCCGGAGACGCAACCGCAAACATGGCCTGCAGGTCCTTTGAAGAAACTTTTTGTTTTGACGAGCGGTCGTAATAGGTAAGGCGCACGCCGGCACGCGGGATAATGGATATGTTTTTAAATTTCAGGTTATAGAAAAACATGTTCACGGTATCGAAACGCAGCGACTGGTAGTCTTTGGGATCAACCCCGTTGCCCAGTACGCGCGGCTCGTCAAACTGGCGCCATTTCATATTAAAATATCCGAGCGAAGTCTGGCCTTCCCAATAAAGCCGGGGAAAAAGTTCCTGACGCGGAAAATTCAGGCGGAATGTCGGCAGTTCCTCAACCGTGTTAAAAAAGTTGTTGGTCTGCACCCGGGTGAATACTGAAGCGGTGAAACGGTCAAACTGATATTCAAAAGCGCCATAAGTACTGGGTTCGGGATTATTGTTGTACTGGGCCTTGAAAAAGTCATAGAGGAAATAGTAATCGCTGAGAAGCTGGAACTGACCGCGGAAATCCAGACGCGGAGTCAGATGAGTGATATTGTTTATTCTGACATTGTAACGGGCATTGGGAATCGTCAAACGATGCAGGTCCGTCTTCTCGGTAGTCTTATACGGATTGATGTCATAAATGCTGTATCCCAGGATATTGGTCTTC
>JAQUOK010000681.1 GCA_028717165.1 Victivallaceae bacterium
CCCGAACAGGAAGTCAGTACGGCCAAACTGGATTATAAAGTACCGAAACTGACCGGGCTGGCCGGAACGATCCACAGTCACGGCAATATGGACGCATTCTTTTCCGGCACCGACCATCGGGATGTGGCCGGGTTTGACGGAGTTCATATCGTACTCGGGAAAATCGACCATAACCTCCCCCGCATCAAAACCGGGGTATACGTCAACGGCCGCTTGTTCGAGTTCGAACCGGAAACTTTGATCGACGGCATTCCGCCTGAACATCAGGTTAATCTGGAACACCCGTGGCTGGCCAAGGTACGGTCAACACAACAGACTTTTGAGTTTGAATCCAATCGGAATGCTTCCCGCCGGCTGCTGGAAGATTGTCCATTTTGAGTAAAGGAATAATCAGCTATGAATAGAATAAACGTGATCGGCCTGGGCGGGATCGGCGGAATGCTGATCGGTCCGCTGTGCCGGTTTTTGTATTTTTCTCAGGACAAAGCCGAACTCGTATTGATCGACGGCGACAAATTCGAACCGCGCAACGGCAATCGTCAGGAAGTCGGGCTGGAAGGCGCCGGCCGCAACAAGGCTGAAGTCTGGAAACGGCGGCTGTTGGCCGAATTCAAGATGCCGATCCTTAGTGTTACCGAGTACGTAACTCCCGATAACGTCGAGTCCCTGATCGATGACGGAGATACCGTATTTATGGGAGTCGATAACCATGCCAGCCGCAAGCTGGTGCAGGAACGCTGTGAACGGCTGCGGAATGTGGTGTTGGTTTCGGGCGGCAACGATTATTGTGACGGCAATGTCCAGATTTTCGTCAAACGCAACGGGCGGAAACTGACCGCGCCGATCACCCGCCATCACCCGGAAATAGCCAATCCCCAAGATAAACGCCCGGATGAACTCGGTTGCGATGAGGAAGCCGAATCCGCTCCGCAACTGCTGTTCGCTAATCTGACCGCGGCCTGTCTGATGCTCAACGCTTTTTATGCGCTGCAGCAGGGGAAACTCGATTACGGCGAAGTCTATTTCGACATCAGGAATAACCTGACTGCCCGCCAGACCCGCAGGCCTGATTGAACGGAAATCTATTTTCTGTCAACCCAGTAATCGGGTTGGCGTTTCGAATGCATGATGGCAATGACCGTAACTAAATCATTGTCAACATAATAGAGGATAGCATACGGAAAACGGGAGATCAGATAGCGCCTGATCTCCTTTCTGACAACCGGCCAAGCTTGCGGATACTCGGAAATATAACGGAGCGCTTCCTGAACGCTCAAAACAAATTCTTTACCCAATTCAGGTTCACATGATTCATAATATTCAACCGCATCTTCAAATTCCTGAAAAGCCGCGGTAGTAAGAGTAGATCGAATCATGAGGATTTGCTAAATCTGGCAAGCGTTTCGTTGATGACTTGTTCTCCGGGTATGGTTTTCAGTCTGCCGGCTTTATATGCGGCCAACCGGCGTTCAGCTTCATCATACCAGGCTTTTTCGATTTCTGTCTCTTTGGAAGAAAGAGCGCTGATAAGCAGTTCCTGACCGAGCAGAGTCCGCTCATTCCGGCCCAGCCGCAATGCCTTACGTTCTATTTGTTCAAAGGCTACTGACATCATCAATCTCCGGTTTTAATTAACAATAATAATATCCCGCCTGTCGAAATTCAATCGACAAAGCGGAATACTTTCGACAAAAAATCAACAACCATGCCCGAACCGACGGGACCGACAAAAATAAAAAATCGCATAGTCCAGAACAAGTTCTGGACTATGCGATTTTTTATTTTTGTCGGTCCCGTTCAAATGAAGATAGTCAAATTATTATCGGCCGTGGTGGCACTGATGGTTTTAGCCGGCTGCGGAAATTCATATGAAGGTACTGACAGTGCGGTTCAGGAAACGGTCATTCAACTTGCCCGGGATAACGTCCGTGACAAGCTTTCCGCCCGGGCCTATGTGGAATTGACGCATATTCCGATCGATATTTTGAAACTCCAGGCGGATTATGCATTTTTAAAGCAGAAAGCCGCTTCCGATAATTATGCGAAACAGGCCTTGGCGCAAGTAGACAAGGTTATGGCGAAGATGCGGTTTGCTTTGAAAAACATCCGGACCGACAAAATCGATCATAACGTTAAAAAATCCTACAATTCCGCCGATCTGGAAATATCCTCGGACAGTTCTTCGGAACCGTTTCCGATAAACTTCACTGCCCAGAAAACCAAAGACGGCATTTATGTCGAGGTAAGCCAAATCGGCAAATAAACTGAAGATCAACAGTACTCCTGTCATATCGGATGTCCCCGATATGGCGGGGGATTAAGTAGAAGATTTCGATTTTTCTATTTCGAGAAGAACGGAATATCGCTTGCATTTGTTTGCCGGATCGGAAAAGAATTTCAGAATTTCCATATTTTCTTCATTCTGCAGCGGACAATTTTTCATATTTTCCAGGGGACACCCTATACCGATACTGCCGGTATCCAGATAGGCAATGATCAGCGGACGGATCTTTTCCCAGCTGTCGTCGGAAATGTTTTTGACCTTTCCGCTCAGATAACGGGAAACCAGACTCTTGTTGACCTGCGCAATACGACTGAATTCAGCGGCGCTGCCGACTACGTCG
>JAQUOK010000682.1 GCA_028717165.1 Victivallaceae bacterium
AAGCGGTTTTTCCGAATCAGTTTTTATTGGAGCCGGGGCCGCCGCACAGGGGCTGTTTTTAGTGATATTCCCGATTTTTTCAGGATTGAACAATTTCCAGACCGTGTATCCTCCGCTCATATTTTTCACCTTGAATCCCTGTTGTCTTAAATAGCGTTCAGCCAGATACGCTCGCACACCGCTTTTACAGAAAACAGTGATTTCCTTATCCTGGGGCAGTTTATCCAGATTTGCCCTGATTTTTCCCAGCGGGATCGTTAAGGCTCCGGGAACAGTGCCGCACAGTACTTCGTCCGGTTCCCGGACATCGAGCAGAAAATCACTTTTTCCCACTTCGTCCGGACTGACCGCGACAGTGTCGCCTTTGATGATGTTTTCCGCGACGAACCCGACATAATTTATCGGGTCTTTTGCCGAACCGAAAGGCGGCGCGTAGGCCAGTTCCAGTTCAGTCAGGTCGCTGACTGTCATCCCGGTGCGGATGGCGGCCGCCAGCAGATCGATGCGTTTATCGACGCCTTCGCGTCCTGCGATTTGAGCGCCTGACAGTTTACCGCTTTTTTCAAACAATACCTTTATGAAAAGCGGTTCCGAGCCGGGATAGTACGAAGCGTGCGAAGCCGGAACGATATAGGTTTTCAGGTAATCCCGGCCGGATTTTTTCAGAGTTTTCTCATTTGCTCCGACGGCGGCAACATGCAGTCCGAAGACTTTGCAGATGGAGGTTCCCAGCGTGCCTTTGTACTTTTCATCTGCGCCGAAAATATTGTCGGCGGCGATCCTGCCCTGGCGGTTGGCCGGCCCGGCAAGCGGGATAAGGGCCGGTTCGTTGAGAACCGGATTCACCACTTCAATAACATCGCCCGCCGCATAAATATCGGGGTTGGATGTCTGCAGATTGGCGTTAACCTTGATGCCGCCCCTAAACCCGGTCGCAAGTCCGGCATTGACTGCAAGTTCGTTGTTCGGCCTTACGCCGACGCTCATAACTACCAGTTCCGTTGGAATTTCCGCCCCGTCCCGGAGTATTACCTTGAGTTTGCCGGAATCCCGTCTGATTTCGCTGACGCCGTTTTCGAGCCGCAATTCAACGCCGTTTTCCCTGAGTTCATTTTCCAGCATGCGTGCCGTTTCGCCGTCAATTGCCGGCAGAACCTGCGGCAGCATTTCGACCAGAGTGACCCGGACGCCGCGTTTGGTAAGATTTTCCGCGACTTCCAGTCCGATAAAACTGCCGCCGACAACGACCGCGTCTTTTATGCCGCCGTCAACTTTTTTCTTGATGCGGTCGACGTCGGGTATCGTCCATAAGCTCATTACGTCCGGATCATCGGCTCCGGGAATTTCCGGGATAAGCGGGCTTGAACCCGTGGTCAGCAGAAGCTTGTCGTAGGTTTCGTCGTAAACTTCACCGCTTTCATGATTTTTTACCTTTACCGATTTTTTCTCCGGGTTGATTTCTGTTACTTCCTGCATGGTTCTTACTTCGATTCCGGTACGTCCTTTAAACTTTTCCGGTGTTATTACCAGCAGGCTGTCGCGCTGCTTGATCACTTCACCGACATAATAGGGCAGGCCGCAGTTGGCGAACGATATGTATTTACCCCGTTCAAAGACGATTATTTCCGCCTTGCTGTCAAGACGGGCGGCCCTGGCCGCGGCGCTGGCGCCTGCGGCGACTCCGCCGACAATTAAAAGTTTCATGCTGATTCTCCTTTTTTAGTTTATTTTTTCAGTCCGTTTATAATCAATTCAAGGACGCATTCAAATGCGTCCGCGCTGTTGCGGTTAAAATCAAATCCGGGCAGAATGCCGCTGAATTCCCCCCATACGGCTGCGGCCGTAAGCGCCGGATTTACGTTTTTTCTTATAGTTCCGTCATTTATTCCCCGCAGAATAATATCTTCCAGAACGGTGTTTATCCGGCTGTTTCCGGTGAGTGTCAGATTCAGGAATTTGCTTTCCTTTTTACAGCCGCAGCTGTGGCCCCGCAAATTCTGCAAAGCGCAGTAATATTCCGGGTTTTCCTTTCTGAACAGCATAAAGGCTTTCCCGAAAGCATAGATCCGCTTCAGTCCGTTTTTTTCTCCGGTAACGGCTTTTTCAATGTATTCCAGCAGCCGCTGCAGGCTCCTCCCGATAATTCCGAGACAAAGCTCGTTTTTATTCTCGAAATAGTTGTATAAGGAACCTTTGCTTAACTCAGCGGTTTTCGCAACGTCATCCATTGTGGATTGTTCGAACCCCTGTGAAAAAAATACTTGCTCAGCAGCATCAAGGATTATATTTTCACGATTTAGACGTTCTCTTGCTTTTCTTTCCCGCGTTCCCATTTTCTTTCCTTTTTGACTGGAGGTCTTAAAGTGACCGGCGGTCATTTTATATGATTATAGCGCTGAAAGCATTAATGTCAATACCGGGAAAGCCGAAAAAGAAAATATTTCTGTATGATCGGGTAATCGGTCAGTAACCTTTGTCCGGGGAAAATTGAATCCCGAATGGATGACTATGTTAAGAATTGAAAATTAAGGATGCGGCACGGTATTGAAACCCTGAAAGGGTTATTCAGCGTAGCCCGCCGCAACGCGGCGGGTAATGCCGTCCCCCCAT
>JAQUOK010000683.1 GCA_028717165.1 Victivallaceae bacterium
CCGTGTATCGCCATGGCGGTCTGTTGCGGCAGCGCCTTCCTGGCGGCGCAGCTTGCTGTTTCGCTGGTATTCAGAGTACAGGTAACTTGCCTGCAATGGTTCGGAATTATCCTGATTATCTGCGGACTTGCCGTTGTCACCGTTGCGAAGAAAACTCCGCGCGACGGAAAACCGGAAAACTTCACTCCAAACCATTATAAACGAGGGTATACGCCATGAAAATAAAAGCCGATTGTTATCAGCAGTTTGATGCCGATTATTCTCTTGAGGTTCCGGCGGAAGGTTACGGCGGCTGGAAACAGATCGATATCGATCTCAGCCCCGAACACACCGCGCTGGTCGTTATGCATGCCTGGGATACCGGCGCTCGGGAAAAGTTTCCCGGCTGGTACCGCGCGGTCGAATACCTGCCGCGCGCCGGAAAAATATGCGCGGAGGTATTTCCACCGCTGCTGGCGGCAGTACGCAATTCAGAACTTTCACTTTTTCATGTGACCGGAGGAGGAGAATACGGCCGCAGATATCCAGGATATGAACGTGCGGTACAACTTGCAGGCCCGACACCAGGTATTGAACGGATAGAAGACGATACTTCTGTGAAAGAACTCAGAAAAATCAAATCCGCGCACTCGTTTGTCGGTTCTCAAAACCAGGCGGATGTGGCGGCGGGGTTTAAAAATATAGACTTTGCCCCGGAAGCCTGCCCGCAAGGGGATGAAGGTGTAGCCGAAAATGCGCATCAGCTGTTTGCGTTATGCAAGGATGCCGGCGTCAATCATCTGATCTATGTTGGATTCGCCATCAATTGGTGCTTGCTGATGTCCCCCGGAGGAATGCTGGACATGTGCCGGCGAGGACTCTTATGTTCGACCATCCGGCAGGCTGTAACCGCAGTGGAAAATAAAGAAAGCGCCAGGACAGAAATGTGCAAGGAACTTGCTTTATGGCGGGTCGCGCTCGGATTTGGTTTCGTGTTCGATCTTAACACGGTGTTGGCCGCATTGGGAAATAATATTAACTGAACCGCCATAGCAGGAACCAGATGAAATTATGAATCAACGCCATATGCAAGTTTTTTACCACGTTCACCGCAGAATTTGCATAGTAATGCCGGGAACAGCCTTTTAAGTTAAAATTCATGCAATTTACAAACAAAAACGGAGCAAAACAAATGCAAAAGACAATTAAATCCTGGGAAAAATATCGCCGTTCAACAGAGTTTCTGGCCCAGGGGAGTTCCACGCTTTCGAAAATTCCTCGTTTTGAAAATATCGAACCGGCCCAGATAGTGAAAGGCAAAGGATGCCGCGTCTGGGACATTGACGGTAATGAATATATTGATTACCGCAACGGTCTCGGTCCGATAACGCTGGGGTATTGTATCCCGGAAATAAACGAAGCGATAAAGGAACAGCTCGAAAACGGGATCATCTTCGGACATCCTCACGTCCTGGAAGGAGAAGCCGCGGAAATGCTGACGGAAGTTATTCCGTGTGCTGAAAGAGTGCGCTTCTTAAAAACCGGAGGGGAAGCAATCGCCGCCTGCATAAAGATCGCACGGGCGTTTACCGGCAGAAACCGCATAATCCGCTGCGGCTATAACGGCTGGCTTAACAGCCTTTCCAGCGGCGGCTTCCAGCCGGCGGCTATCGGGAGCGCAAATTCGCTCAAAGGCGTTCCCGCAGTCATGCAATCGCTTTACGCAAGCCTGCCGTGGGCGGAAAATGAAAAATGGGAAGAAGCCCTTGAAAAATACGGCAATGAAACGGCTGCGGTGGTTATTGCCTCCGATTATGCCTCTATGGATAAAGCGAAAAGTTTTCTGCCGTTTATCAGAAAACTTACAGAAAAACACGGCGTCCTTATGATAATGGACGAAATAGTAACCGGCTTCCGGGTTGCCATGGGCGGCATTCATGAATATTGCGGATTTATGCCGGACATGGCGGTTTTCGCGAAAGGCATAAGCAATGGCATGCCGGTTTCAGCCTATGTCGGCAAGGGAGAATTTATAGATTCCGTCCGTGAACTTGGCATATCGTCCACTTATGCAGGGGAAACTCTTTCACTGGCTGCCTTGAAGGCGGTAATAAATTTTTACCGGAAAAACAAGGTGATAAACACTCTTTGGGAAAGGGGCAAACAGTTCAAAGACGGGATAAATTCGATATTTTGGGAACGTAATTTCCCCGCGGCTTTGGAAGGATTTCCGGTATGTCCTATATTCAATTTCAGGGAACCGGGAAAATCTGACGCCTTCTTCAAGGAGTGTTACCGGAACGGCATTTCCCTCTATAATGTCTCATATGTAAACTGGTCCCACACCGAAAAGGATATAGCAATCACCGCGGACAGGATCAGAAAAGTGCTCGAAACAATTTGAAACTCTGTTTTCCGCCTACTGTTATTGGGGAGTATTCAGCTTCTCAGACTTTCTTCGTGCCCCGCCCGTAAAAAACATACGGCTTCCGGCGACATTTTTTGTAATCGGCCAGTAACCTTTGTCCGGGAAAAATTGAATCCCGAATGGATGACTATGTTAAGAATTGAAAATTAAGGATGCGGCACGGTATTGAAACCCTGAAAGGGTTATTCAGCGTAGCCCGCCGC
>JAQUOK010000684.1 GCA_028717165.1 Victivallaceae bacterium
GTAAACTCGAATTCCCGCTTTCGATAAGGCGCCTGGCCCTTTGTGTCAATCTTAGTATCGTAGCTGAGTTTATTAAATGCATTTTCGAACTGCAAGTCAGCATTAGGTAAGTCTCTGCGTATCTTGATAGCCGTAGCGATTTCTTTGTCTAGCAAATCCTGTTTATTATGTTTTTTATCAGGGGTACAGCAATGAACATTTCCCGGATCATTCGGATCTCCAGATCTTTTAGCAATCAACCTGCCAAGTTGTTTTGCATCCCTCATCCCGTTTTCAGAGACAGAACCATTTTTAATGATCCCTACATGATAATGACTCTGGTTCCTGCCATTTGGAGATTCCTTCAGTTCTCGGGTCCAGCCAATTTGACATTCACATTTTTTACGGTTCAAGGTTTTCTTTACGGATTGTAAACTCTCCCCCAGAACCTTACTGGTCTCATCTGGAGCAATACCTTTCGGCATCGTAACTGTTAATTGAACAACTGAGACCTGCTTGTGTTTTTTCGTCATGTATGAAAGTCGATCATGATAAGCCTGAAGTATATTCTCGATGCAGCCTTCGCCTTTGTCTTTGTTGGTTTGAATCTCAATGTTTTTGTAGTGGGAATCGAATGTGATCTTTTGTTTTGACATGATATTTATTTCCTTATTTGCTCTGATGGATTTTTGTTTGAGGGGGGTAATACAACAACAGGAATACAGGTAAGTCTTTGATATTTTACTTTATATTTATAATTAGCTTATATTAATACTTATATATACTTAATATATAGCTCTCTTTATAAACCCGGTTTCAGCATTTCAGAAAATGCCAGTATAGTGGAAGCTGATTTTCTAAATTGCCGCAATTGACAGGGATTTTAAATTTTCCGATTTAGTACCATTATAATATAATGAATAATTCCGCGCTACTTCGGTTCTTCCCGGATAACCAACTAACGATAAAAGGACTTGTATTATGAAAAAGCTATGGCTTATTTACAGCATATGGATATTACGTGAATCCTTGCTACGGGTCTGCCTTTTATATTACTTATGGGAACTGCTCTTTAAAAAATGACTACTCTGATATAGGCTTCCTGTACTATCTATCACGAAGCGATGAAATCACTGTTTTTGAGGTTGATAAGTAAAAGAGACAGGGCAATATCTTGCAGCAAATCCTCCTTGATCTTTTTATTGTCATAATTATAAATTGTTCTGCAAAAAGAAAATCCCTTATTGACGCTGAAGTGATATTTATTGCTTGAAAAAACCGTTTTTATGCTGTATTTATAATAAACTTAAACTTTGATATGAATGGGAGACTGAATTTTTTGTGACGTATTCTGCAGACAGTTCCATTAATCAAAACCCCGAACAGAAGGCCAGGGATAATATCGACCGGCAATTATCGGCTGCGGGATGGTCCGTTCAGGATAAGAGCCAAATTAACTGGAGCGCGGGCTTAGGCGTTGCCGTCCGTTACTATAACAACCCCGGAAGGATTGGAAACGGATTACGTGCTCTTTGTTGACCGCAAACCTGTGGGAGTTGTTGAAGCCAAACGGGAAGAGGAAGGACTTCACCTGACAAGATTATTTTAATAAGGATTTTAAACTTTAATTAAGAGGAGATAGTCATGTCACTATTCAGATTTTTACTGACTGTTGTTTGTTTGATTAGCGGATTTGGAGCTTGGACTGAGGATAAAGTTCCGGAGTATAATAATTTCTGGCAGGCCGCCGCTAAAGCTGATGAGATTGGGATCGTTAAGTCTGGGAAACACGGCAAAGATTTAAAAATCACAGGTCTTCTCTCCGTCAAAAAAACAGATGCGAACTTGAACTTTCCGGTCTGGACTATTTGGCAGCTTAGAGCATCCGGAGACTATCTGATCCCACTTAGCAAGAAGGATGCCGGCTATGAAATCAGCGGGAGAAATTACCGTATTCCCGCCATGGAGCCGGGAAATACCGCTAAATATAAAGAACTTATCGAACAATATAAAAAGCTCAAACCGGAAGAGGAAAACGCCTTTCTGAAAAAAGTTTCAAGGGAAGACTCCACGGATCCCGGCAATACAACCAAACGCACCCGCTGGCTCGCCGGATATCTCCATAACTGGGAGGAGAGCTCTGTAGGCGGTTACCTGCCGTTAAATATGGTTCCGGACGATTACGATATTATTCATATCGCTTTTGTGGAAATCGCCGCCGACGGCACCGTCTCATTCAAAGACGGCGGCAACACCCTGCCTATTGTCACCAAAGAATGGATCAGGGAAAAAATCGATAAAGGCAAAATCGTAACTTTTTCAGCCGGCGGCGCAAATGCCTCAGTCATTCTCGATTCTCCGGAAAAAGTCCAGAAATTTGCGAATTCTTTCATAAGTATTATAGAACAAATATGGAGTTAATGGAATTGACATTGACATTGAACACGGCTTGAGTGCCGGCAGCAACCCCGGTCAATTAACTGCTCCGGTTGAGGGCCTTATCAATGCCATCGACACGATAGTGGACCATTTCGGTGAAGATTTCAGATTATTCATTACCCCGGAAAGCGCTAACGTTATGGGCGGTTATAAAAATTACGGCGGCGCCTGGGGCGTTTATCTGCCGATA
>JAQUOK010000685.1 GCA_028717165.1 Victivallaceae bacterium
TTGGCAGATCGAATATTTTTTTTTAAACATAACAGAATTTCATGCGATAGCGCAAACCAGTCAAGCTGCTGCCGGAGTTCCTCAACCGTCGCGCTCAACTGCCGGTTGCTTGTTTGGAGATTGATATTGGCATGGTTTTTGTAAGTGCTTGATAAAAAAATAAATACAGAAATTTTGAAAAAAAACACAATATATTGTGGTTTTTCATTTGACTGCCCCACATTATGTAGTATTTTTAGGAAATACGGAAGGAGCGACTCTGCCGGTTTCGAGAGAGGCGCGGGCTTGGGCGGTGGATTTGTTTGTCTAATGAACTTTTAACTTTTTAACACCTGGGAGATCAGAGGGAAAATGTCTGCAAAGAATACAATCAAACAGATCAAAAAGCGTGATGGGCGTATTGTAGAATTTGATATTGAAAGGATAACGATAGCTGCGAGAAAGGCGTTGCAGGTCACAGGAGCGACGAACGGAAAACTTCCTCAGACTATTTCCCAGGATGTCTTGGCGGAGCTGATTAACGGCGGTTATGACAGGCCCGATAATATTCCGGACATTGAAACAGTCCAGGACCTGGTCGAACGTTCCTTCATCAAACGCGGCCTGACGAAAGCCGCGAAGGCATACATCCTCTATCGCGCCCAGCACGAAAATCTGCGTAAAAACAAACAGATGATGATGGACGTCCAGGGACTGGTGGCCGATTACCTGGACCGGGAAGACTGGCGGGTGAACGAGAACTCCAACGCCGGATTTTCCTATGCCAGCCTGCTGAACCATGTCAGCGGCAGCGTGGTGGCGCATTATACTTTGGAAAACGTTTATTCCAAAGAGATTGCCGAAGCTCATTCGAGCGGCGACCTGCATTTGCATGACCTTTCCAGCGGCATTGTCGGCTACTGCGCCGGCTGGAGCCTGCGCCAGCTTCTCCAGGAAGGCTTCAAGGGCCGCGGCGGCCGCGCCAGCGCGAGTCCGGCGAAGCATTTTGATACCGCTTTAGGGCAGATCGTGAACTTCCTGTCCACTTTGCAGACTGAATGGGCCGGGGCTCAGGCTTTCAGTTCTTTCGATACTCTGCTTGCGCCTTTTATCCGTGAAGACAAGTTGAGCTATACCCAGATCAAACAGAGCATTCAGCAGTTCGTTTTCGGCCTGAATATCGCCAGCCGCTGGGGACAGACACCCTTTACCAATCTGACTTTCGACTGGGTGGTGCCGGATGATTTGAAGGATAATCCGGTGATTATCGGCGGCCGGCTTCAGGACGGCAAGTATTATCGCGATTATCAGCATGAAATGGATCAGCTCAACCGGGCGTTCCTGGAAGTCATGAGTCAGGGGGACCGCGACGGCAGGATCTTTACTTTCCCGATCCCGACGTATAATATTACGGAAGATTTCAACTGGGACAGCGGTAACGCCAAACTCCTGTTCGAAGTTACCGGCAAATACGGGCTGCCTTATTTCCAGAACTTCATCAACAGCGAATTGAATCCGGGCGATGTCCGCAGCATGTGCTGCCGCCTCCAGATGGATGTCCGCGAACTGCGCAATAAAACCGGCGGCCTTTTCGGGGCAGGGGAGCAGACCGGTTCGATCGGCGTGGTGACTATCAATCTGCCGCGGATCGGTTATATCGCCAAGGACGAAAAAGAATTTTTCGCCCGTCTGAACAATCTGATGATCCTGGCGATGGAGTCTCTCGAAACCAAGCGCAAGGTCGTTCAGCGTTATCTTGAGGGCGACCTGCTGCCGTATACCAAAACTTATCTTCCGGGGCTCGAAAACCATTTCAGCACGATCGGGCTGGTCGGTATGAACGAAGCGTGTCTGAATTTCCTCGGCTGTTCGATCTGCGACGCGGAAGGCAACGCTTTCGCCCTGAAAGTCCTTGAGTTCATGCGCAACAAACTTCAGGATTTCCAGGAAGCCACCGGGCACATTTACAATCTCGAGGCGACTCCGGCGGAAGGTACCAGTTACAGGCTGGCGCGCCTCGACCGCAAGCGCTTCCCGGATATAATCTGCGCCGGCGATACCAATCCCTATTACACGAATTCAAGTCAGTTGCCGGTCGGGTACACAGACGATATGTTTGAAGCCCTGGAGCTGCAGGACCCGCTGCAGGCGATGTATACCGGCGGGACGGTTTTTCACGGTTTTATCGGCGAGCGCCTAGAAGATCCGGCGCAGGTTGCGGCCCTGGTCAAGCGGGTGGCAAGCACCTATCGCCTGCCGTATTTCACGATAACCCCGTCATTCAGTATCTGCCCGGTTCACGGTTATATATCGGGCGCTCACGAGGAGTGTCCTCTGGAAGTCGAAGAAGAACTCAAGGTTGTAGGATAATAAATGTTAACTGCCGCATGAAGCGGTATAAAATTAAGGAGACGGAAAAATGGCTAAATGTGGACAAAAAACTGAAATTTACAGCAGGGTCGTCGGATATTTCAGGCCGGTAGCGGACTGGAACAAAGGCAAAAAGGAAGAGTTCAAGGACAGAAAAACTTATCTGGCGAACAACGCTGTCAAAGGATGTAAAGTAGCTTAATCTGTCCGCGGAAATATAAGGAAAGCGCTCTTTCGTTTGACGGATGAGCGCT
>JAQUOK010000686.1 GCA_028717165.1 Victivallaceae bacterium
TTCACCGAAAAACGAATAAAATTGGGCGGTTTCGGAATTTTTTATACTCCTGAACAGAAATTCCTCGAGTCAAATTTGGGGGCGGCATGGTGACAGGCAAAAATCCCGATTTTCCGGACAGGCTCTAGGTAACAATTTCACCAAGTTTTGCATATTCAACTAATATAGGTAAAGCAGCTCTGGCTCTTTTCTGATATAGCTTATCTCCGTAAATACCTTCTGTAAATGCTGTTTTCTCAGCATCCATTTTTACTCCTCACAAACTTTATCTTCCACTGACTATTTCCATCAATTTGCTGTAACTGTTTACAACATCATATTTGACATTTCCAGGGCTTATTTTGCGGTTGATCTCGTAAAAAAATCTCCTGGCGCATTCAATTTTGGTCTTTTCCACTTCCCGCAATTCCAATGAAGACATTGAACCTTTTGTCTCTGCAACGAAATAAATATGCTTGACAGTCCCTTCTTTAAATGAAATTGCCCAGTCCGGATTATAATTGCCCACAGGAGTTGGTATATAGAATCCTTTTGGTAATTTAGCATAAACCACTACTTCAGCACTGGTATCAAGTTCCTCTACGAATTTACGTTCAACTTTGGAATCAGTAATTACATAATCGTAAATATGGTGTTTCAGCGGATCACCAGCATTGCTGAAATCCTGTTTACTTTGCCCATCTGTAAAAATATCCATGCCGTGCCTTTCGGTAAGAGGATCATAGGTCAAATGTTCAATAATTACAGTGGCTTTCTGTTCGTTGATCAACCTGCTTGCCTCAGAAATGAAATTCTCCGGATTACTTCTAAATTGAGCAAAAACCGGCTTTTCCAAGTTCATCATAATTTTTGCGACTGTTCTCCTGGTAAGCTGAACATTTTCGCATATTTTACCAATAAGGTCATATTTGACTGCTGAATGAATAGAATTTTTATTCAATTTTGTCGAAGTTTCGGTAACTTTAAATCCTTCTCCTGCCTTCATTTGGTCAAAACTGATATCATCAAGCTGTTCTCCGCTTTGGATCGTATATTGAAGCGGACTGATTTTCAATTCGCGGTTAAGCGTTTCGAAGCACTTGCCGACCAATTCCATGCTGTCGAATTTTACACTATACACCGCTTTATGGTTGATCCGGTTCCATAGCTCTTTGAACTCTCTCTTTTCAAAATTGGCATTTAAAGGATTGGTCTTAGTGTTACGGTCATTATCAATTCCCGGAAGATTTGCACTGCTGAATATGCTTGCTATCAATTGGTGAACCTGTTCAGAATACGGCTTTAAGTCATCTGGAAGCGGACAAAGGGTTTCCGTCTTTACGGCTTCATGATATTTTTCAGTAATGTGTTTTTGGCGATCAACGTAGCTATTCTGGATAAGGTAAAATTCTATTCCGGCCGCCATGTCCTTTGTTACTTCTATATTGCCGGAAGGAGTCTGGATTATCTTTCCTGTAAAATACTTCACATCCGCCACATGCGGTCTTTCTGAAAGCGATTTACTGATATCAGTCTGAAGCGCACTTACAAAATCTTTATAGCTTTCACTCGCCACTACAGTTAGCACATTGGTTTGATGAACGGTTATCGGATTATCCTGCCGTTCTCCCTGCTGGTTGACGGCTATACGAAGGCCGCGACCTACTTCCTGGCGGCGGGAAATGGTATTATCACTGTGTTTCAGAGTACAAATTACAAATACATTAGGATTGTCCCATCCCTCCCTCAACGCGGAGTGTGAAAAGATGAAGCGGACAGGTTCTGAAAAAGATAATAAACGCTCTTTATCCTTGAGAATTAAATCATAGGCGCTTTGGTCCGTACTTTCTTCTTTTTCGCTTTTTGAAGCTTTTACGGCATCCACTATATGTCCTTCTCTATCTTTAGAAAAATAGCCGTTATGAGTTTTTTCTACAGATATACTGTCCAAATGTCTTCTGTAGGATTCCGGCGTTAACATATCAGTCATTAATTCGCTAAGCGCGTCCTGATATTCTTCTTCGAAAATTCTGGCGTATTCCCCGCCTTTTTCCCCTTCCTCCGTATATACGCGATATTTCGCGACTTCATCAATAAAAAATAGGGTTAATACCTTAATGCCCTGGTGATATAAAACTTTTTCCTTTTCAAAGTGTGCTTTTATCGCTTCCCGTATTTGAATACGTCTCAGCATTGTTTCATTTACGTCACCGGCAGCTTCTCCAGCTTCAAGTTTATGGCCGTTGGTAAATTCTACGGTATCTGTTATGGCGCTTATTTCAGAAACTACAAAACCTCTATATTGATCAAGCCCGCTTGAAATATCGTAGAGATTATCCCTTCTTTTTACTTTCCGCAAAACTCTTTTTATTCCAACACCGGTTTTTATTTCAAGCTCAATCCGGGCCATCGGGGCCTGTTTTGATATTTCAATCGATTCCAGGTATAAATAAGCGTTGGTACCGGAAGGTCCTCTGACGGATATTCCGCGTACCGCAATTTTTTTGACTAATTTCTGGTTATAAGCATCCAGGGCATCCAGGCGATGAACTTTATTGTGCTGCGTCTTGTGGGTTGCAGAATAACGAAGCAAAAAAAGCGGGTTAAATTCTTTTAAAGAAC
>JAQUOK010000687.1 GCA_028717165.1 Victivallaceae bacterium
AAGGGGCGGCTTCCACTGCCCGGCATTTCGGCATGCCGCCGCTTTTGATCGGGATGGTTATTGTCGGGTTCGGAACTTCCGCGCCAGAAATGGTGGTTTCCGCGCTTGCGGCATTTCAGAACAATCCGGGCATTGCCCTGGGTAACGCTTTCGGCTCCAACATCACTAATATAGCGTTAATTCTGGGGGTTACCGCCCTGATTAACCCGATATTGGTCCACTCAAGCGTATTACGCAAAGAACTCCCCGTTCTCACTGGTGTAACCGTAATTACTGTGATTCTGTTGGCTGACCTTAAGCTGTCCTTTTGGGATGCCGGCATCCTGCTGTTCTTGTTTTCCGGACTGATGTTCTGGACAATCAGACAGGGGATAAAACAGAAAAGCGACTCCTTTGCCAAAGAAGTGGAAGCGGAAACCGCATCCCGTAAGATGCCGGTTCGTGTCGCGTCTTTCTGGCTTGCGGCAGGCCTGATCTTGTTAATCATCAGTTCACGCCTCCTGGTATGGGGCGCGGTTAAAATGGCTCATATATGGGGTGTGAGCGATATGGTTATCGGACTGACAATTGTCGCGCTCGGGACCTCGTTGCCGGAATTGGCCTCTTCCGTAATTGCGGCGCTTAAAGGCGAACATGATATCGCCCTGGGCAATATCCTCGGTTCCAATCTTTTCAACACTCTGGCAGTCGTCGGTATTGCCGGAATAATACAGCCGTTTAATGTAGAGACGGAAACGTTGTTGAGGGATATGCCGGTAATGGGCGGGCTGACAGTCTCGTTGTTTGTGATCTGCTATGGTTTTAAAGGCCGACAGGGCCGGATAAACCGGGTAGAAGGAGCCATTTTGCTGACGGTATATATCGCCTATACTGCATATCTGATCGCTACAGCGTAATGAAAAGACAAGCTGGAAAATATGTTTATCCTCGAAACTCTTCTCAACATTTTATGTGATACGATCCGGAATAACAAACAATAGCAAAAGAATTCGGCAGGATTAAAATCAAGCCGAATTCTTTTGCTCAGGTTATTACAAGGTCTGTAATGGATGATAATTCTTATTGTACGGTTAAGACGCTGTTCAAAGTACCAAGTCCATTCGGGGTGAATTGGGGATTGTTGGCGTCAATAAACCAATCGCCGTTTACTTTGAATTTATATTCATAGCTACCGGGAGCAAGCATCAAGGTTCCGCTATAGTTGCCGCTACCGTCTTTATCCAACAGTTGTTTTGTATCAGGATTCCAGTCGTTAAATGTTCCGGCGACATAAACATCGGAACCGGGCGTTGTGTTGACTGCCAGGATGACTCGTTTTTTGCCGTTAGCGTAATTACGATTTTTCGAGGTTGCGCTTTTTGACTTACTCATGGTTCTCTCCTCCATTGGGTTATAGATTTTTGCGGACTCCTCAAACAAAAAAGCATAATAAAATATTATATTGCCTTATGATGAAAAAATCTATTCACTTTGAAGAAGTTTTGAAATGGTTCACCCAAAAAATGGAAACAGGGGTTTATTTTTCAAAAAGTTTCTCAGCCATTTTCCAACCTTCCGGCGTAACGGCTAGCGACTTTGCTTTTCCCTTGGGATCATGGAGCAATCCTTTCTGGTGAAGACGGTCCAGTGTGTCCCAATCGAAGCCTTTCCAGGTTCTGGCCTCGCCTCCTGTTTTGCATGAATGTTTAGCGTTTACTTAAGCCTTCCAAAATTCAGCCTCAATGCGTTCTTTTTTGCAATCGGGCGCATTGTTTACAGATATGAACTTGATGCCACTTTCCGGAAAATCGTTAATTTTACATGGATGGCATCTTGCTTACGCGCTTCCCGAAAAGCTCGCCTATGGAGTATACCCCGTTCATGGAATAAATTGTACTAAGCAGATCGTTCTATTGTGTAGACATGACCAAGCTCTTTTAGTTAACTTAGCAGGCATTCAACATTGATCCCCGATGACATTTTCTTTTATTTGTTTGTGCAATTAAGCATAAAGTATATTAGCATTATTTTATAGTATATCAACTGCGGGATCTTTCGCTATTTACAATCTGGCCGCTCCTTTTTCTGCAGGCAGCTTTCTCTTCCATGTTTAGCAAACCGCACCCCTTTGTTATGTCCGGCTCTGTGCCAAGCCTCTGGCGCTTACTCGCTCACTTTGTGTTTTTCCTATAGGCATATTTTCTTGTTTTTTGAAAAATTTTCTGATTTTGACAAGTAAAAATAATAAATTTTTTCAACCGTCTTAACTCCGGCGTTCCGGCGGAGTTTTCCCCTAAAATATCCGCTTTGCGGCTACCCTGCGGGCTTCGAAAATCTTCCTGTAAAAACCGCTCGACGCTTTTTGGAGTGCAGGCTTGGCAAGGGGCCGGGCCAAAAAATCAGGAGGTCAGTTATGGTTAAATCAAACCGTCAAAATCGCAAAGAAAACCACAGGAAAAAAAGTAATGAAGTTCCTGGCAATAGGAAAGAAAAAATTACTCATAAAGAAAACATTCAAAAAGAGGATATTAAAATGTCTGAAAAGCAAAACACCTCATTCGTCGCAGTTGAAACTATCAAATGCGAACTCGACCGCAAAACCACCGAACAGGAAATCAAAG
>JAQUOK010000688.1 GCA_028717165.1 Victivallaceae bacterium
TTTTATACCTCACCAAAAAATGGATGAAGACAGCGAACTGAATTATGTTTTGACTTTTGCCGACGGGAAATGGGACGGCAAAGCCGCCGGAGACGAAGCCTTGAAAAAAGATATCGAGTCGCGCCCCAATTTGATCCCGAACTACAGTTTTGAAAAAGTCTACAAAGCGCAGGAAAGGTTCCTGACCTGGAACGGAGAAATTGAAGTTGCGGACTGGCGTCTGCTGGATTACTCCTACCAGTTCGTTTCTCTTGAAAATCCCGACTCTACCTGCCGCGTTTGCGCACAAGAAGCCGTTCACGGCCTCCGCAGCCTGTGTTTCAAAAGCGGCAAACCCCGTAAAATAAAAAGCCGGAATGAACTTGTTTCCGGTTCCGCTTACTCCCTGAAAGATATTGTACTGAAGCCCAATACCGTATACAAATTGAGTTTTTTCCTGAAAATCGCCAAGCGTTCCGACAACGGCATGAATTTTCAGGGCCTGGGAGTTTCCCTGACCCTGCTGAACAGTGAAAATAAGGAATTGCCCGGCGGCATAATCAGCGCCCTTTACTCGGTAAACTCCAAATCCCAGGACGAATATCTCAACAAATGGGTATACGTGCAGACGTGTGACGTAACTCCGCAAGGAACCTGTTTCGGGCGCGTCAATATTGCGGAAAAAATATCCGGGACTACTTATGTCGACATGGTCGAACTGCGGGAAATAAAAGAAAACGCCCAGCCGGAAATCATCGTCGAAGAAATAAAAACCGAAAAATGATAATTCTCAATCCGCTGTTTTCGCCGGCAGTTCCGTCGCTTCAATAATAACCGGCGGCTGCAGAACCCGGAGTTTTTCCTGATCGAATTTTTCCGGCACGGTCAACGGGACGGAAGGCTCGACGGCCGGGGGCTTTCCGGGCGTTACAAGCATGAATACGGCAATTCCTATCAAAGCAACGAAAAGGCATAACGCTCCCAGCAGCAGCCAGGCAAGATGACGGAGCTTCTTCTGGCGGTCCTCATCAATTTCATAATCGATATTGATATTCGTTATCAGACCATGCGGAAAGGAACGGTCAAGCTTTGTCTTTAATTCATTTATAATCGCGTCGGCTTCATTCTCCGGCACCTTATAGCAGGCGCAAAGTTTACGGGCATAAGCCAGCACATAAACTGAAGGCAGTTCCAGTTGCAGTTTTTCCATTTCAAGGAGTTCGATATATATGCTCTTAATCCGGGTTATCTGTTCGACCTGGGCAATACTGTAATTGTTCTTAACCCGCATATCCTGCAGGTATTTGCCGAGGGAACCGACCCCGATATCGAGATATACTTCCTCAAAGTCGTTTCGGGGCGGGTTCTTTTTCCTGATGTTTTTTTTCTTTTTTTTCCCTGCCCCGGAATCTGCTTCCGGACCGTCCGCAGCCGGCGCAGTTTTTTTCACTTCCGGCTCGGTGGACGCCAGGCCGTCTTCCGGCAAGTCAAGATCCAGAGACAATTGTCCCTGGGTATAAACTTCAGCGCCTTCAGCGGCCGTTCTTTTCTTTTTGTCAGGTAAAACCATCATCGCATAGCTTCAAATTCAGGAATTATCAATTTCATCAAATACGAGAATATCCCGTTTGGAACCGCCCGGCCCGGGGGGCCCGACAATGTTTCTCTCCTCAAGGATATCGATCAATTCCGCCGCCCGGTTGTAGCCGATCTTCAGGCGCCGCTGCAAATAACTGGTACTGGCTTTCTGTTCGAGCAGAACTACTTCCAGAGCTTTCACCAGGAGTTCATCATCGCCGGGCAGCAGATATTTCTTAATGATCGGCGCAACGTCGGGAACATCGTCAATGGAAGCTTCGGGAATATCATCTTCACCGTTTTCTTCAGCCTCTTCCTCGACTTCCCCGGAAACAATTCTATTATTGAATTCCTGTTCCGCCTGACCGGAAACAAAATCAACTATCTTGGCAATATCCGTATCATCAACCCATGCCCCCTGAATACGGTCAAGCACCGCCGAACCGGGCGGAATAAACAGCATGTCTCCGCGTCCGAGGAGGGTTTCCGCGCCCTTCTGGTCAAGAATAACCCGGCTGTCAACGATGGAACCGACACGGAAAGCTATACGGGTCGGTAAATTGGCCTTGATCACGCCGGTAATGATATTGGTTGAGGGCCGCTGGGTCGCGATAACGATGTGAACCCCGGCGGCGCGGCCTTTCTGGGCGATCCTGGCGATCGAGGTTTCCACTTCGCTTTTCGAATCGGTCATCATAATGTCCGCGAGCTCATCGATAATCACCAGCAGGAGCGGCATTTTATCCGGAACCGGTTTACCGTCTTCATCAAAAACCGGTTCCCGGCTCAGCGGACGGGAATTGAACCCGGCCAGATTCTTGACTTTGGCTCTGGCGAGAGTACGGTATCTTTTTTCCATCTCGTTGACCGCCCAGCGTAAAGCTATGGGCACTTTCTGCGGGTCATTCACAACCGGAGTGATCAGGTGCGGCAGAGTGGAATATATTTCCATTTCCACAACTTTGGGGTCAACCATTATCAGGCGCAGATCATCCGGAGAAAATTTAAACAGCAGACTCATTATCATGGCATTC
>JAQUOK010000689.1 GCA_028717165.1 Victivallaceae bacterium
TTGATATCCTTTCAGAACTCATGGACAATGACGCGATATTGGTTCCCGGCAGTTCCGGGGCGTGCGCCGAGATCACCATGCAGGCGGTAAAAGTCAAAAAAGGCCAACGAATTCTGAACACTCCCGGCTTGGGCGCAATGGGATTCGGCCTGCCGGCAACTATCGGAGCCAGTATTGCCGCCGGGGGGAAACAGACTGTCGGTATTGTCGGAGACGGCGGCGTCCAAATGAATATCCAGGAACTGCAGACTCTGGCGAGACTGAAACTGCCGGTAAAATTATTCGTCCTGAACAATTTCGGCTACGGTTCGATCTACCATATGCAGAAAAATCGTTTTGCGGGCAACCTGGTCGCCTGCAACGCCGCCAGCGGCCTCGAACTGCCGGACATCTGCAAACTGGCCGAAGTCTACGGAATCAGAGCGGTAAGGATAGAAAACCCCGGGGAATTGAAACATAAGGCCGAGGAAGTGCTCAACTGCCGCGGTCCCGTTATCTGTGACGTCATGGTTGATCCGGAAGGCGTTACGGCGCCGCGTCTGGCATCGGAAGTGCTGCCTGACGGGAAGATTGTTTCGAAGCCGATGGAAGACCTGGCCCCCTTCCTCGACCGGGACGAATTTAACGAAAACATGCGGGATTGAAGGAGACAGCTTATGCCGGTAACAAAATGCAGAGTATGCGGCAACGTTTTTTTTGAAAAACCGTTGTTGAAATACGAAAACATGCCGGGAGCGGCACAATTTCTGCCGAATGAAGAGACCGTTAAAACCGAAAAGGGCGTCGATTTGGAGATTTGTCAGTGTTCCGGCTGCGGCCTGGTTCAGTTGAGCAATGCTCCTGTCCGTTATTACAGAGACGTCATAAGAGCTGCCGCTTTTTCGGAAGAAATGAAAGGATTCCGGGTAAAACAGTTCCGGGATTTCATCGAGAAATATTCTCTCCCCAATAAAAGAATTATCGAAATCGGCTGCGGCTGCGGAGAATATCTTACGATAATGCAGAAACTCGGGGTTGAGGCTTACGGGCTGGAACACCTGGGAAATTCCGTCCGGCAATGCGTGAAAAACGGGCTTAAGGTTTCAGAAGGCTTTATTGAGAATGAAAATCTGAAACTGGATAATTCACCTTTTGACGCCTTTTATATTCTGAATTTTCTTGAACACCTGCCGGATATAAATACGGCGCTCAGAGGTATAGCCAACAACCTGACCAATGACGCAGTCGGTCTGGTTGAGGTTCCGAATTTCGACATGGTCCTGCAGGACAAGTTGTTCTCGGAATTTATTAGTGATCATCTCTTTTATTTTACCCGTGATACTTTAAGCACCTGCCTGCAGATCAACGGATTCGAGATCATTGAATGCAAAGAGGTATGGTATGATTATATTCTTTCCGCCGTCATAAGAAAAAGACAAGTGCTGGACATAACTGATTTTTACAATTCCCAGGAAAAATTAAAAAGCGAAATTGAAGCGTTTATTGTTCGTTTTGAACCGGGCAAAGTAGCGGTATGGGGTGCCGGGCATCAGGCTTTAGCCGTTATCGCCCTGACCGGTTTGGCGGATAAAATCAAATACGTGGTCGATTCCGCCGTTTTTAAACAGGGAAAATACACTCCGGCTACCCATCTGCCGATCGTCGCCCCGGACAACCTTGAGAAGGATCCGGTTGATGCGCTTATAATTATGGCGGCCGGTTACTCTGATGAAATAGCCAAAATCATAAAAAATAAATATCAGAATAAGATAAATGCCGTTATTTTGAGAAGCAGTAGCTTGGAAACAGTTTGATGGATATGAAAAAAAACATTACAGAAATTGAAAGCCGTATTCCGGATGCCAGGAAAGGATTACCGGAGGAGGTATTTCTTCTGATAAGCCGGCTGACGCCGCTGGTAAATGTGGATCTGCTCATAAAAAATGAGAAAGACCAAACCCTCCTGACCTGGCGGGAAGATGATTTTTTTCTTCCCGGCTGGCATATACCGGGAGGAATAATAAGATACAAGGAGTGCGCCGCCGAAAGGATTCGGGCAGTTGCCGCCGACGAATTGGGTTGCGGTGTCAGATTCGGCAATAACCCTTTGGCGGTTAACGAAATTATGATAAGAGAAAAAAACCGGGGTCATTTTATTTCCCTGTTATATGAGTGTATATTGTGCGGTTCCCCGGACGCAAAACTCGAATATAAAGGCAATGCCTTGAAGAACGGCCAATGGTTCTGGCATGACCGGTGTCCGGATAATTTGCTGGAAGTTCATGCGATTTACAGAAAATATATTTGACTACATCGAATAAGGAGCGGGTTTTATGTCGTCCAAACTTAAAGAAAGCGAAAACCAGAGCAGGAATAAGCTTAAGGAAGAGAAACCTCTCGTCTACGAAAAAATGATTAAATTCGGCGAGAAATTCAAAAAGGGTGAAAGCATTGCCATTATCCAGTTTCAATATAATTATACCTGCAACCTCAGATGCAAGCATTGTTCGGTAAAACGCTTTCAAGGCAAAGAAAATAAACGTTCCTTCACCATCGAAGACGTAAAAAGTTTATCCCGGCAGGCAGATGAAATGGGACTCGCACGTTTT
>JAQUOK010000690.1 GCA_028717165.1 Victivallaceae bacterium
AATATGCCGACTTCAGCGGATAAGGAGTTTTTATTTTTACCGGTTCCAGCAGTTCCGGGTAACTGATATTTTCGGAAAATTTCCGGCTTAACGGACTGCCGTTTTCCAGTAACGCCCCTTTCCGGTTAAGAATATGAATGACGCTGCGCTTATTCGCTCCTTTATTCTCAAATACCGAAACGGTGACCTCTTTTTCAGAATTGATCTCTACACGCAGTCCTTCCGGCATAAGTTGCCGCAGACAGTCGAGAATGATTCGCATCTGTTCAGGATCGCGTTCGTCTTTATAAGTGATCACATCCTGACTTTTGGGATGCAGATAATAAAAAGGCGTACAGCACTTTATTCCGGGACGGTAATTAAGATGACAGACTTTGCCCTTTCCGCAGGGAACTATGGCGATCTTTTCGGATGAGTTCATGCCGAGCATATTTAAAAGCTGTCCGGTTTCCCGTTTTTTGCCGTTGTCGTCATATTCCCCGGTCTGGTCGGTGGCGATGAGTTGGCCGCCGTTGTTGACGAAGTTATATGCCGCATTGATCTCGGCGTCCGTGAGGCACGCTGCATTGGGCAGTACCACAAGTTTGTAATCAGCGATCCGGGTCAGCAGTTCTTCTTCCAAGATAACGTCAAACATGATATTATTATCGATGAAGGTTTCGCAGAAACCGCAGTATTCGTCGGTAACGAATTCGTCGGAACAGCCGCCGTAGATCAAGCGGCTGCGACGGGGGAAAAGTACGGCGATATCAGTACAAAAATCGGTCTTTTCAAACAATTCAGGATGCTCGTTTTCAAATTTCAAAGCGGTTTTCCATAATGGAAGTTTCGCGTTCCATTTATTGCCGTTGTTGTTGCCCGGGCAATTCCATATCTTCTGGTTATAGCTTTTGGCGTATGCCCAGTTGATATAATATTCCTCGTCGGTATACGGGTACATCAGTATCAGGGAATGTTCCAGATCGTAATACCGTCTGACCGCGTTATTGAGACGGGTTTCCGCGCCTATCCGCAGATATGAATGATATGGGATATTGGCTTCGCAGACCTCCTGGAACGTAAGGTCGCAGTAACGGCCACTGTCGGAGTATGATATCCCGTAATTTTGAGCGACCCAGGCGCAACTGCTCCGCGTACAGCAATGAAATACCGGTACGGCATTATCCATTTCCGCAAGCCGCTTAAAATGATTCACGACTGATTCAACCCGGAATTTCAGATAATTGCAGAAATCCGGATTTTCATAGTTGTTCCAGAATGTCTTGTCGGAATACGGGGGGATTTCAAGTCCATGCTTTTCTCTGAAGAGCTTACGGCAGTGTTCGCAGACGCAACTGGGTATGCCGAAATATTCCATATCGTCACTCATCAGGGCGTCAATACCCAGATCAATCAGCCGTTTTACCAAATGCAGATAGCCCTGCTGATAATCGGGATTGTTGGGACAGAAAACGTTGCCGAAATAAGGAGAATAGGTGAAATCATTGGTTTGTGCGTCAACCTGGTACCAGTCGGAGAGTTTTTGCCCTTCAAAAAATACCGTATCATCGGGGGAGTAAATTTTTCCGCCGGTATTGTGATGCGGATATTTTTTTACGATTTCCTCGCGGTCAGATTGATTTTTCGGGCGGGAAACCAGAGAACAGCTATGATGTTCGCAAACCTTGATGCCGTATTTATGACAGGCGTCAATCATTTTTTTATACATTGCTTCGACTTCATCAAGTCTTTCTACCCAGTCCCAGCGGAAATGATAGCCGAAGGTAATTACCGCGTTTACGCCATGTTTGGCAAGTTCCTCTGCCCGCTTTTCAAATCTGCCGGAATCGGCCTTCAGGTCAGCTTCCTCGAACCACCAGGTTGCGAACGAAGCGTCAGATAACCATTCAATACACATATTAATTTCCTTTCAGTTTATTTTTCAGAGTTGCAAATCCATTGGTAAGCAGTTCCGTAAGCAAGATGCATTGCTCCTTCCTGTCCCTGCGTAAGTTCATCTTGAGGCGGAGCGGCAAGTAACCCGTAAAGTACATTGGCGACGTCCCAAACAGTAAATTGTTGGATACAGACTAACGCATGAATGGTAAAAGGACATATTTTTTTCTCGCTGTGGATAAAGTACGGACTTTCCGGCCTTCTTGATTTTTGCCATTCATTCTCGTCGCAGCAACTTTTCAAATAACCGTCAGCCTGTTGGGCGGCGATAACGCAATTCAGCGTCATCGTGATTCGTCTTCTAAGCTCCGCTTTTTGCTGATGCCCGTCAGGTAAAATCCTGTAAAGATAAGCCAGCCCCCTAAGTATTATTCCGTGATAAAAAATCCACGAATTATGTCCCGGCCAACTGCCGTTTGACTGCTGATTGGGATAAACGCCGTTGACGGTTTTTTCAACGGCGCTTTCCAGACAACGCATATCCCCGGTTTCCAAATAATGTTCGCAAAGATGCCAGACCGCCAATGAATTGTAATTATTATTATAATCGGTTTCAAAATTCATCAGCCATTCAGCGGTTTTCGCGGAAGCGTCCAGATACCTTTTTTCACCGGTCAGCCTGTACATTTCGATGAAGGCGCAGCCGGGC
>JAQUOK010000691.1 GCA_028717165.1 Victivallaceae bacterium
GAAGTCGCCAGGCAGAAATTTAGTCATTCTGCCGCCGCCGTCCCCCCCCGAACCTTGCGTCTGAATCGAGGATATTACCACCGGCGGGCCGCCGAACATGTCGTCAGTACCGGTTTCAAGCCGGTAATCGCCCATTTCAATACCGCAGTCAAGCCCGGTCATGCGCTGAATCTTATCCTTCGCCTGGAAAATAAGTTCCTGGCGATGCGCCAGGACAAGAGCCCGGCGCGGAAACATATGATGTATGACATTCGCAAAAAGAATCGTCTTGCCGCAGCCGGTCGGCATTACCACCAGGGTTGAATTTACGCTTCTGAATTCACTAAAAATCGCCGCCGCCGCTGCTGCCTGATATGGGCGTGGTTTCATTGTCCGGTTTCCTTCCGGACATTTTCCGCGACATAAGCCTTGTGCTCTTTGGGCACAGCAGTGTCCCATTTGAATTTACTTAGCATTCCGAGTCCTTTGCATGCCCGGCAGTCGCCTTCGCCGTGGCAGTACGTGCATACCGCGTATGGCTGAGCTGATTTCAGCTCGCGGTAGGCCGTGTCCAGCTCTGCCATGACGCTTGATATGATAATTGCGTTTGTGTACATTTCGTCTTTGTCTTCCTGTGCCCGCACCAGCTTGCCCCTGATATTAGATATTGCCGTAAGCAATGCCTGCACCTCCGCCCGCCGGTTCCATAACGCCAGGCAGCGTTCCGGGATTGACTGTCCGACCGCGTCCCTGATTACAGGGGCGGGCGGTTCGGGAACGGGCGGCGGGACATTCCCGGCTGGCGGCGGGCAGTCCGGGGGCGGTGGAAAGTCTCCGCCTGTCATAATATGTCTACTCCTGTCAGTCAGGTTCTCAATATTGTAGGTTTTGCCGTCCAACCCGACCCGTTTTTGCCCTTCTGTGTCATTCCCTGTCATATTCACCTGGAAACGGTTGCTAGGTGATTCGGCTAAATTGTCATCTCTTTTCATATCATTGCATGGCATGTCAAAGCTAACGTCGCTTTTTGTTGTGTCATTACATGTCATAGCGGGCGGCGGCGGCAATTCCTGCCGCAATTTGCCGACAAATGTATGACTTACGCCACAGTGATGAGCTATGGCATGGTCGCTCATTTCCGGATGCAGTTCCAATGCCGTACTTGCCGCCTTGCGTTTGTCCTCGTTCGTCCGGCGCAGTCCATGCGCCTTGTTTGTTGCCAGGCTCCGCCACCTGGCCTGGTCAAGCGTACCCGGCGTAACATTTGCGTCAAATATATCGAGCCCCGCCTGCATGGCGGCGTGATACCGGTGAAAGCCGTCCCATAGCCAATAGGCCGCGCCATCGAACACCACTTCAAGCGGGGGGAATTTATCCCCCGCCTGAATGCTTTCCGCGTACTCCGCCACGGCCTCGTTGTTAATCGCCGCGCGCGGCTGAGTGCCGCCGTCAATTCTTATGTCTGTTAATTTTATTTTCATTTTTCGCCCAGTCTCTTACATTGGTATCTGATCTTCTTTGTAGTAGTCTTCAAAGGCCGCCCTCACTTTGCCCCATTCTTCGGAGGTAAGTTCGGTCTGGCTCTTGCCGGTGAGGCTGATTCCTTTGCGCCATATCTCGGTTAATGCCTCCGTTCCTGTTCCCCGGGGGGCAGCCGCGCTGAGTGCCTCCCATACCTCGTTAATGTTGCTCTTTGCCGCGAACGAAGGCAGTATCAACGCCCTTCCGGCTTGTGCCGCAGGAGCCGGCGGGCAAGGTTCGGACATATTTTTTTGCGGCGCGGATTGGCTTTGCGGGGTCATCGGCCTGCCGCCCGCCGCCGCCCGGAACTTCGCCCCGAACCTTGCCCGGATGCTGTTGCTGTCGCTCTTTTGTATCGACGCGGGGCCGCCGCCCGGCGGGTTAACCCAGGCGACGGTTACAGTATCGTTGCCCTTGTCGTCCTTTGCCGGTTCGACGGTAATGCTGAAATCAACATTGCTCAGGTCTGCGTCCTGCAACCACATCGGATCGGTTCCGTCCCAACTGAAAATTTCCTTCAAATTTTCGATCGTTCGCGTGTTTAGCGTTCCGTCTTTTTGGACAAGGCACTGATACGCCGTTATGCTGGTCTGTTCGTCGATAACGCAGACCATCGCCAGCATCAGCGCGCCGCCCTTTGATTCGTAAACGCCTCTTTCGCCCGCCTGGCAGGCGTATCTTCCCGGTTGTGGTAACATGATTACTCGTCTCCTTGTTTGATTGTTGGTGATTTCATGTTTTCTCGGTGAAACCTATTTGCCATCGTTATTACCAGCTTTTTGCCAATGCCCCCGGCGGCAAGTTCGTTAACAAGTTGTCCTGCGGCCATGGCAAGCACGTCAATCAACGACGCTTCCCCCGTCTGGCTGAATTTTATGTCGCAGGCGATAAACCCGCCGTTAGCCTCGGTAAACGCTACAACTGCCGTTTTGCTTTCTGCTGTATTTTCCGACATATCCGCTACCTCACTTGATAAACTGTTGCCAGATTGTGTTGATATTCGCCGCGTCCACGGGAATCGGATACGGTATTCCCGCACGGTTTTTTGCCATGCAGTGCGGCAGCTCTGTCGGATATATT
>JAQUOK010000692.1 GCA_028717165.1 Victivallaceae bacterium
TTACACCATACCCTGACAGATAGTTATTGCCGCCACGCCGTAAATGTCTTCCGCCGAACAGCCGCGCGATAAGTCGTTTATCGGGCGGGCCAGCCCCTGAAGTATCGGGCCGTAGGCCGCGGCTCCAGCAAGGCGCTGGGTCAGCTTGTAGGCGATATTGCCGGCGTTGAGATCCGGGAATATCAGGACATTGGCGGCTCCGGCAATTTTGCTGCCGGGCGCTTTGGACCTGGCGACGGCCGGAACCAGCGCCGCATCGCCCTGAAGTTCGCCGTCAGCAATTATATCGAGATTTTCAGCTTCGATCTTAGCCTTGAATTTTGCGGTGGCTTCGACGATCTTATCAAGGATTTCATGTTTTGCGCTGCCGTAAGTCGAGAATGAAAGGAAAGCGACTTTAGGAGTTTTGCCCATCAGCGCCCGGTAAGTATTGGCAGTGGCGGCGGCGATATCAACCATCTGGTCCGCGTCGGGATTCGGGTTGACTCCGCAGTCCGCGTACAGCAGTACGTTATCGCCGGATTCGGTCGGCCTGGCAAGATCCATTACGAAACAGCTGCTTCCGATCTTGATCCCGGGCGCGGTACCTATGCAGTTGAACGAGGCCCTGAGCATGTCCGGAGTGGAGGCGATGCTTCCGGCGACCAGCCCGTCAACCATCTGGTTGCGGGTCATCAGGGCGCCGAAAAATATGCGGTTGCTGATCGCTTCCCGCGCTTCTTCGAGAGTAATGTTTTTCTTTTTGCGGATTTCCTTGAACTGTTCAGCGTATTGTTCAAAAAAATTGCAGTTCAGGTAGTCGAGACATTGGAATTTGCGTTCAGTGACGCCGGCTTTTTCGCAGGACTCGGCTATTTCGGCTTCACTGCCGAGAACGGTAACTTCAACTGCTACCTTGTTTTCGACGATCATATTGGCGGCGGTAACCACCCGCGGATCCTGGCCTTCCGGCAGAACCAGTTTTTTACCTCCCCGGCGGGCTCTTTCTATAAATAAATCAACAGCAGACATTAATTTTTCCTTTTCTTTGGGAGTTAAGCGGGATGACTTATGGAATTTACGACACTGCGGGCTATCATGAGTTCTTCATTGGTGGGCATTACCAGAACTATGGTTTTGCTTTCGGGCGCTGAAATTATGCCGGTCTTACCAAGGGTTTCCTCATTCTTCTTTTTATCGGCGACGATTCCGAGACACTCCAGTTTACTGATTATTTTCCAGCGGATAAAATCGCTCCATTCCCCGACGCCGCCCGTAAACACGATCGCATCGGCTCCGCCCATCAGGGCATAGTAGGAACCGATATATTTGACGACGCGGCGGGTAAACATCCGGCGCGCGCGCAAAGCCTGCTGGTCGCCTTTTTTCTCCGCGGTGATAATATCGCGCATGTCGGAACTTCCGATACCGGCTACGCCGAGCAGCCCGGAACGCTTGTTTAAAGTATTGTCGATTTCATTGCGGCCCTGTCCGAGCTCGATGAGACGCAGGACCACCGCCGGGTCAATATCGCCGCAACGGGTGCCCATAACCAGGCCTTCCAGCGGCGTCATGCCCATGCTGGTGTCGAGAACGCTGCCGTTGCTGATCGCGGCCATGCTGCAGCCGTTGCCCAGATGGCAGGTTATCAGTTTCATGTGTTCAAAGGGGCGGTCAAGGTATTTGCCGGTGGCGATGGCGACATAATGGTGGGAAGTGCCGTGGAAACCGTAACGGCGGATGCTGTATTTCGTGTAAAGGTCATAAGGAACGGCGTAGAGGTATGCTTCCGGCGGCATGGACTGGTGAAAGGCCGTATCGAAAACCGCAACGTTGGGGACTCCGGGGAAAATGATTTCACAGGCTTCAATCCCGCTGTAGTTGGGAGGGTTATGCAGCGGCGCCAGGGCAAAGCAGTCCTTGATCGCTTCCTTGACGTTCGAATTCACCAGAGCGGGCTTCGTAAAGCGTTCGCCGCCATGCACCACCCGGTGTCCTATCGCCTGTACCTCGCTCAGATCGTCTATGACTCCGACTTCCTTATCCACGAGCATATCACAGATGCCCTTCAGGGCCTCCGTGTGATTTTTTATTTTCGTATCGAATTCTTTTTTCAGGCCGTCGTGGCGGGAGTAGATCAGATGGGGGCTGGCGCTGCCGAGTCTTTCCACCATGCCTTTGGCCAGTACTTTTTCGTTAGCCATAGCGAACATCGTGAATTTCATCGACGAACTGCCCGCATTCAAAACCAGAACTTTCATTTTTTTCCCTTGATATTTAGTTGAAACGTATTATGATCAAGACACCCCGGCCCCTTGTCTTGTTGCCATACAATACCAGCTAAGATAGTCGTTACTGAAAACCCTTTTAAATAATTAGAGTTCAGTATAGACTTTTTCAGTAACGACTAATATAGAACTTACTATTGCTATTTCCAAGGTAAAAAAATACTAATTTAATATTTTTTTATCATTTGATAATTGACAAAGTAAATGCACCCCCTCCAAAACCCTTAAATGCATTTAGTTTTACAAAAAGCAAGGAGTGCATTAAATCTGACAATATAAGGCTTACGGATAGTTATTGTTCTGTTATGGTG
>JAQUOK010000693.1 GCA_028717165.1 Victivallaceae bacterium
ATGTCCCCAGATCGCCCCGATGAAAGCGAGTGGAATGGTAGCCATGACGATCAGCGGTTCAAGTATTTTCCCGAACTGGAGCGACAGCAGGATGAATATCCCGGCGATCCCGATCAGGAAACCGCGTAAAATGGAACTGCCGGTTTCTTCGCCGGCTTCCCGCTGGCCGCCGAACGAGAAGCTCACATCAGGATAGCGTTCGGTAAGTTCAGGAAGGAATTCACGGGTGAGTTCCTGAGTGATTTCCTGTGAGTTGCCCAGTGCGCTGTTAACGTCCGCCGATACGGTTACGGTGCGTTTGCCGTTGTAACGGCTGATTGACGCCGGACTTCTGACGGTACGTATATTGACCACGCTTGCCAGCGGAACTTTCATGCCCTTGTTCGTGGTCAGCTGATAATTGTCGAAATTGCGCAGATTTTCCGCAAGGCTGTCGCGCAGCCTGACGTTATATTCGTAACTGTCGTTGCCGATTTGAAGTTCATCGGCCTTATGGCCTTCATAGGCCGCCCGCAGCTGGCGGGCGATGCTTTCGGCGGTAAAGCCGAGTTTCATGGCGCCCGGTTTCAGGGACATTACCAGTTCCGGTTTGCCGGAGGTGAGGTTGTCGGCGACGTCAAAGACCCCGGAGTAGGAGGATAATTTTTCCTGAAGCGCGGCCGCCGCTTTTTTCAGGCTGACCAGATTTTTACCGTGCAGCCGGATGGATACGGCCTTGCCGCCGGGAGAAGTCATCTGGTCGCCGAATTTAACGCTTGCGGCGCCGGAGATTTCCCCGGTTTCTTCGCGCCATGCCTGAAGTATCTGTTCCACTGTGCTGCGGCGTTCATTACCCGGCAGCAGGTCGACATAGACGGTAAAAAGATGAGGCCCGCAGTCACTGTAGTCTGAGTTGACCGAAAAATTAACGGAGATGTATTTAACCAGTTTTTTGCCGCCGGGCTGAAGCGGAGTGAGTTTGGCGTCCATACGCTCCGCCGCTTTAGTCAGGTGTTCGGCCGTTATTTCGCTTTTTTCCAGAGGGGTCCCCGGCGGCAGCATGACTTTGCAGACTACCGTATCGCTTTCCACCGTCGGGAAAACTACGAATTTAAGGTAACCGGCGGGAAAAAGGGCCAGTGAAATTATAAACATTCCAAGTACCGCGCTTAAAAACAGGTAGCGGTACGGAACGATTTTTTCGACGGCTTTACGCACCAGGGTAAACCGGATGTAATCTATCATCCGGTCGATTTTCCTGCGCAGCGGCGCCGGAGGCGAATATCCTTTTCTGAACGAATGCGCCAGGTGATTGGGCAGGATCAGGAAGGCTTCCGCTAGGCTTACGGAAAGAACTATTATCAGAGTGACCGGCACCACGCAGAGAATTTTGCCGATCGTTCCGCTCAATGAGACCAGCGGGAAAAAAACACAGATTGTCGTCAGGAAACTTGCCAGTACCCCGCGTCCCACTTCTTTAGCGCCGTTTATCGCGGCCTGCAGGGGAGCTGCTCCGTTTTTCAGGTGAACCGCTATGTTTTCGGAAATCACGATGGCGTCGTCCATCAGGAGCCCGATGGCGATCAGGAGGGCGAAGGTGGAAATCATATTGAGCGAAATACCGAAGAGGTTCATGAAAAAAAGCCCGCCCAGGAACGATACCGGCAGTCCCATCGTAACCCATACCGAAAGCCTGAAATTCAGGAAAAGCCAGAGCGCGGCAAAGACCAGCAGAAAACCTTCCACGGCATTGATGTAAACCATATTCAGACGATCCTGAATGTCGCTGGCCATATTTCTGGTTATGGAAAAATGCAGTCCGGGCGGAGCTTCGGCTTTTTCCTTATCCAGAACCGCCACGACTTTATCATAAATGGCCAGACTGTCGGCGCTTTTGCTTTTGGATATGCTCAGCACTCCGGCCCGCTGCCGGTTGAACAGCACCTTGTTTTCGTCTTTTTTGAAGTTATCGCTGATGACGGCAATATCCCCAAGGAGAATTTCTCCTCCGCCTGAACCGGAAATTATGCGGATGGATTTAAGGTCGTCGACGGTCTTGCGCCGGTCGCTGAAGCGCAGTTTGATATCCTGTCTGCCCGTTTCCAGAGTTCCCGCAGGCAGTTCCACATTCTGGCTGCTGATAATATCCGCGATTTCCTTAACGCTTAATTTGTAGGTATGCAGCGCGGCCGGGGAAAGTTCTATCCGGAATTCCCGTTGCGAAAAACCGCTTATCTCAACCTGGATCCCGCCGCCGATTTCCATAAATTTGTCTTTCAGTTCTTCACAGTACGCTTTCAGTTCGGTTACCGGCAGATCCCCGTATACCGCCAGGCTGACCACGCTGTCAAGATGGTTGTAGGGCTGAATGATCAGGTCATCAACTTCGGCCGGAAATGAGCCTATCGCTTCCACTTCGGTCTTAATGTCGTTGTAAAACTGCTGATAATCAGCGCCTTCGAGCATTTCCACCCTTACCGAGACGCTGCCTTCGGTTGCGGTGGTCTTAATGCTTTTTATGCTGTTGACATTTTCCAGCGCTTCTTCGATCGGTACCGCTACCGCTTCCTCGATTTCTTCGGCGGAAGCTCCTGAATA
>JAQUOK010000694.1 GCA_028717165.1 Victivallaceae bacterium
GCCGGGAGCACCCCATACCTCTATTCCTTTATTTTCCAAGCTGCGAATGATATTAGGATCAATGACTTTTGTATAATCCCATACCATTTGAACCGTGTCTTTCGGAATTTTATCTTCGCAGGCAAATTGTTTTTCGGTAAAAATAAATCCTCTCGGATCGGTTCTGGTATCTTTCCAGATAATGGTTCGGAGTTTACGCTTTCGTAATCCGTCGCTTAAGGTATTGATAGCGTCTGCGAACTGGCTATGCGCCCGGTCGTTATCCTCATCCATGCCGATATGAAAAAATCGCTGCGGCTGACAAACCTCAATCAGTTCATCTATCAGTTCGAACGCCAGACGCCAGTATTCTTCGCTTTCAAATAGTTCAATCCCGTCAACAAACTCATTATAGGGATAAAACCATTCATTATGGCGGTGATACCGGCTTTGGGAAAAATTCAGTTTGGGAACGATTTCAATTCCGCGGTTTCGCGCATATTCGGATAGTTCCTCCAAATGCGACATCGGCACCGTATAATGCCGTTTTAGCTCAGGGTGAGATTTGTATTCGACCCCGTCGGCGCAGTCGATGAGCAGGAGATTCATTCCGGCTTTATGCATGGCGTTAAGCACATCCATCGCCACTTTCAGTTCAAACGGGGTTTCCTGATCCTTATCTTTACACCACTTCGGATCATAATGGCTTATATGCATCAGAAATCCACTTATTGCTGGAGTCCGCATTCTTTTTAATCCTTATTTTGAAATTTAGCGCAAAGCCGACAGGCGTCTGCAAATGAAATTTTACGGTTATTTTTTTGTTGGATAGAAAGTGTAGAACATCAGGTCGCGGTCAGGACACGCTTTCCCAGATTTATACATATCTCCGTTTTTATACGGCGTTTCCTTTGCAGAAGTATAGAAAGGACAGCGCCAGACATATATGAAATCGTCTTTTCCGTCTCCTTTTCCATCTGGAAGATAAAGTTCAAAATAATATCTGGAATTGGACTTAACATGACAATTAACCTTGTATTCCAGCAAATTTCCGGACGGTTTCGGATCAGCGCACTCAACAACCGGAGGGGCGGAAACCGTCGTTTCATAATTGTCCTTCCATTCATATAGCTTCAAGGCCGGCAGACCAATACTGGAATCAGGTTTTTTCTTTCTTCCCATAACCTTGATCCTGGATATGTTTCCAACATCTCCGGTTATAAAACTCTGCCCTATTGTCCCCTTGCCGAAAAGCCTGTCGGCGCCTCGCCATAAAACCTGGCTTTGATCAATATGTTCATCCGCAGCTAAATATTTTACAGTTAAGGTTTTTTCCAGTAATTTACCTTTTATTTCCAACGCCAGAGTCAGGGAAACCGGTTTTTTCACGCCGGGTTCAAAACTGAAAAAAACCGTCCCTGCTTTATGGAATATTATACCAGGCAACACTTTTTCATATGTTTTCCCTTCTTCCTGAACAAAAACTTTAATGTCTTCCGCTTTTATTTTATTTACGGAATTTCCGCTTTCATCCCGTAAGTTTATTATACCGTTGAGTTTCTCTCCCGCAATTGGACGCTTCTTTTCCCCTGAACGGGAAGTTGCATAAAAAGTTGATTTGTTAAGGTCGAGCTCCAACGCTTCCTGCCCTTCGGCCAGGAAGGAAATAACGCCGCAAAATAGAAAAATCATTGTGCTACGTTTCATTGTACTATTCCTTGTATTAGCTGTTAAAATTATTTTTCCGTCAGCCAGTTAATTGAATTTATCAATATTTTCTTATCAATACCCGTCGCTTGTTCAAGGGTATGCCGGTTGACATCAATCATCGTTCCGTTAAGAACGACTTTTCCCTTACCGACTTTTCCGGCAATAACAACAGCCTCATCCTTATCATCCTTAAAAATAACTTCGCCGCCGTCGCCCTTGGTCATGGCGATATGGTCATAATACATAAGTTCCTCATACTTTTCCGGGACAATATCCCTGGATACGGGGTGTTTCAAAACCGCCCTGAGCTTCTGTCCTGCAATTCTTTTCGTTTCAATACACAGTTCCGGGAAAACACTTCTTCCCAGAGGGAACCTGAGAAAACCGACGCTGTCATGATAGAAAATAACTCCGCCTCCGTCATTTATAACGTAATTTCTAAGCTTGGTTTCAGCCTGAAAGACTTCCTTTTCTATGTCGAAATGAGATTTGCCGTCCTCTTTTCCGAAGTTTTTGCAGTCAGGGATAATGACGCAGTCGTACTGAGAAAGTTTATCCAGCCTGGAAATAAATACCGGGTTTATATTTCCGGCATTCATGAGCGTCTTGTAAATGACGTTTTCTCCATATACTTTCCCGCCGTTGTCATTCGGATTATAAATTGCCGCCTTTATGCCTTTTCCGGCCTTTGCCTTAGACATGCCGGCTACCAGAATTTTAAAAGACAACGCTTTTACGGCCTGTTCAATATGTTTATAATTGGCTTTGTTTATTTTAAGATTTTCCTGAGCCGCATCCAGATTTTCCCGGGCTTTTTTGCTATCGCCTTTATCGAGGCATTGCTTTGCCAGTAAGATATGATAATCGCTTTTTGCCGCAATCATTGA
>JAQUOK010000695.1 GCA_028717165.1 Victivallaceae bacterium
TGTCGGTCAGGCATTATGCGTTTCACATGCCATAATGTATTATATGTCATATAGTTATAACAATATATATTATACAACATGAAAGCGTTTTTGTCAACAGAAAACCGGAAGAAAGTCGGCTTTTTTCTTTGGAATAAAAATGGGGAATCGCTTTGTCGGAAACCCGCTGATTCGCTTTAAGGTTTTATGTTTCAGCAGGTTATTTGCAAGATTCCAGGGGTGATTATGATATAATGTGCCTGCGCTTGCAAATAATTGATGCGAAGCATCTTGGGGGGTGCGCAAGACCGTGCGGGAAGGTTGATCTCCAGAATATTATTTCCGTGCTGCGGAAGTACTTGCATATGGCGTAAATTATACCGGGATTAAAGCATATCCGGAGTCTGTACTGAGGCTTTAATTGTTATGCCATTCTTTCAGTCTGGAGATTACAAAGTCGATAACCTGCTGATTGGCGTCTTTGCCGTTGCCTTCGACTTTTATCGGTTCCCCGAATTCGAAATGGACATGGTTTTCAGGGCAGACAGGGCCGAGATCCCGTAAAAATTTTCCGTTTTTAAGGAAATCGGTTTTCAGGGCGAAAGGAATGACGTCGACTTTAGCGGCGCGGGCCAGTTTTATGCCGATGCTGCCGAAGTCTTCCGGAGAAAAATTCTCACTGCGTGTCCCCTGGGGAAACATGATGATCGATTTCCCGTTTTTGACGAGGTATTTGCCTTCCCGCAGAAGCATTTTCAGATCCTGCCTGGGGTCTTGGCGCGTTACCGGGATGGCCTGCAGGGCGAGCATTATGTCCCCGAAAAACGGCACTTTGAAAAGGGCCCTTTTGATAACAAAGGTGAAATCAAGATAAGGCCTGACAATGGAGTGAAACAACGCCGTTTCCAGAAGACTCATGTGGTTACCCAGCAGAATGACCGGCCGGCCGGCCAGTTTACGCAGATTGTCCAAACCTTTCAGGTGGATTTTTCCGCCGCAATTCTCAACCAGTCTGAAGTTCTGGTTCGAGTAGTAGATTTGGTTTTCGGCATCGAGTTCACCGCGCCTGGCGCACATGCCCGTTTTGAAAAAAACAAAAAAATTATGGAAATAAAAATAAAAACGATTCCCCAACAGCAAGCGGTTTCCTAAAGAACGTCCGGCATTTGCCGGTGTATCATAAAAATCTTTATCAAACATGTTGTTTTTATATTTCATACATCATGCCTCAGGCTCAAAAAGATCATCATCCAATCAAGACTTATAGGTTAGCATTTTTTACGGAATATTCAACAGCATTACAACAAAATATTAACACAAAGCTAATCAACAGTTCTTTTTTTTCTGCGGAAGTCCGGTTACGGAAGGAACTGAACGCCTCCGGTTACCGCCGAAAACAGAGGATGAATACAGAAAAAAGTTTGAAAGCTTTTGAATTTGACCAACTGGCCTAAAGGTGGGACAAGGCCTTTTGCCCCAGGGGATAAACGTTGAACCCGATCTCGAATAATTTCCGGTGATCCAGGAGATTGCGGCCGTCAAAAATAAAAGCCGGTTTTTCCATCGAAGCGTAGAGTTTTTCATAATCAAAATCCCGGAATTCCCGCCATTCCGTCAGGACGGCTATCGCATGTGCGCCTTCAGCAGCCTTATACGGGTTGGCTTCATAAAAAATTCGTCCCTTGCAGTCAGCCAGGTCAAGCGCGGCGTATTCGAGCGCCTGCGGATCATGAATTGCCAGTACCGCCTGTTCTTCCAGCAGCAGTTTGCTTACGTAAATAGCCGGGGATTCACGGGTATCGCCGGTATCCGCTTTAAAAGCAAAACCGAATATCGCTATTTTTTTGCCGGCGACGGTATTGAACATGTGGGAAATTATATTTTTTACGAAGCGTTTTTCCTGGTAATCATTCATCAGCACCACCTGCTCCCAGTAAGCGGCTACTTCCGGCAATCCGTAAAATTCGCAAAGATAAACTAAATTGAGGATGTCTTTCCTGAAGCACGAGCCGCCAAATCCAACGCTGGCGCGGAGAAATTTCGGCCCGATCCGGGGATCCATTCCCATGGCCCCTGAAACTTCCAGGATATTGGCGTCGGTTTTTTCGCAAAGTGCCGAAATACTGTTGACCGATGAAATCCGCTGGGCGAGCATGGCGTTGGAGACCAGTTTCGTAAGTTCACTGCTCCAGACATTGGTCAGCTTGATCTTTTCCTCCGGAACCCAGCGCCGGTAAATATCAGCCACTGTCTGCAAGGCTTTCCGGCCGGAAGCGTCTTCCATTGCGCCGATAAGCACCCTGCCGGGGTTCTGGAGATCGTCAATGGCAGTGCCTTCAGCCATGAATTCCGGATTCGAAATTATATCGAAATTAAGCCCTTTGGTATTGGACTGCAGAATGCGGTGCATCGCTTCGGCGGTACGGACCGGCAGCGTACTTTTCTCAACTACGATCTTATCGTTTTCGGCATGTTCGATAATATCCCGTGCGGTTTTTTCCCAGTATTGCAGGTCAGCGGCCTTGCCGGCGCCGTCCCCGAAAGTTTTAGTGGGCGTATTGACGCTGACAAAAATCATATCGGCTTC
>JAQUOK010000696.1 GCA_028717165.1 Victivallaceae bacterium
TGGAGATTTTGACAGTTGGAGACTGTTAGGCCGCTATATTTATAATATTGTAACAAGAATGGTGAAAATGAAGTTAAAAGGAATTAAGTAATATGTTACACTTACCGTTAGTTTCAATTATCATTACCAACTACAATTATTCCAGATATGTTATTGGCTGTCTGGAAAGTATTGCACGTCAAACTTACAGACCACTAGAGTGCATTGTTATCGATGATAAATCGACCGACAATTCCGTTAAAGTTATAGAAAAGTTCATTTCTGGATATCCTGCTGAAGCGGGAATCTCTTTCCGCCTATTGAAACAAAAAAAGAATTCAGGACAGCTTGCCGGTTTTATGCGCGGCATACGGGAAGCAAAAGGCGTCTTCATAACTTTTGTAGATGCTGATGACATATTGCTTCCGGATTTTATCAATATTCATGTTCAGGTACATTTCGCGACAAATGTGGCGCTAACTTGCTCACGGCATATTGAGATTGATGAAAACGATGAAATCCAATCCTGTTTCTCCCTGATTTCAGAAGAAACGCGGCAAGCTCTGGAATTTTCTTTCTCTCCAGACAATTATGAAATGTAAAACAGGAGTTGACGGTTTCATGTGTGGCAAGAATCCCCAAGAAAATAGTTTGCCGGATAATCGATGTTTATTCCCACCCGCCAGGCGGTTGGTACTGGTATCCGACGAGTAACGCCATGTTTAGGAAGAAAACTCTTGAATTGTTAATAACCGATGTGGAAGATGACTGGAAAATATGCGCGGATAAACTAATCTTTTCGTTTGCCCATTTGATTGGCAAGTCCTGTCTTTTTGATCGGCATTTATCCGCGTATAGACGACACTCGGACAACTGTTTTGCGAAAGATTACATTTTAGGAGGGACCCGTTATTTAGCCCCCGACGTAGCCCAGACTGGACTTAAAAAGAATGATAATTTGCATAGAGAGCTCTTTAACCGCTTAGTTCTCAATAAAGATAGAATTGTCGAAAAAATCGGAATCACCGGATATAATTCGATTGTCAAAGATCTAATGTATTCAAGCAAATTCAAAGCTGTTTTAGCCAACCTGAAAATAATAAAAAAGGCTCTTGCGTTAAAAGGAATAGTACAACCTGTAATATTACTGTTAAAATATATGGCAAGAAGAGCCCAGTATAGATTATTCGGGAAGTATCGATGAAATCCCCTGCAGAAATGAATACCATACAAATTGAAGTTACCAATGCGTGTCCGCATTGGTGTTCAAATTGTACCCGCTTTTGCGGACATTATAAGAAACCTTCGTTCATGAACTTGGAAATATTTAAGAAGGCGGTGGATTCGCTGGTCGATTTCCCCGGCATGGTCGGATTTATGGGAGGAGAACCGACCTTACATCCACAATTCCGGGAACTTGTTAAATATTACTCGGAGAAAATACCTGAAAAAATCAAGTACCCGGTTTTCAAACAGCCGGTTAAATCATTTTCCATATACAGAAATCATAATTTGGGAAGAATGACCGGCTTTAAAAGAGGATTGTGGACTTCACTCGGCGGCGGCTACTATAAAAATTTTGAACAGATTCAAGACGTATTCGGTTTCCAGTGCATTAACGACCACCAAAATAACGGTTTGCACCAGGCTCTCCTTATCACCAGAAAAGAACTGGGCATTTCTGATGACGAATGGATAAAACTGCGGGACAACTGCTGGATACAAAACATGTGGAGCGCCAGCATAACTCCTAAAGGTGCGTTTTTTTGCGAAGTTGCGGCGGCGTTTGACATGCTTTTTGACGGCCCCGGCGGCTGGCCGATCGAACCGGGATGGTGGAAACGAAAACCGGAAGATTTCGGCGATCAACTTCAGTGGTGCGAATTGTGTTCCGCTCCTTTGAGAGTCCCGCGCATTGAGGCCAATCGTAAGACTGATGTAATCAGTCCCGTAATGCTGAAAAAATTGCAGGCGGTTGCCAGTCCCAAGCTAAAAAAGCAGCGTTATGTAGTTTTTAATCCGGCAACTTACCAGGCTACTCAATATACCGGAAATGAAGGCGTAAGCGATTGGTATCTGCCTGATGAGGGACAAACAAAACGAGTTTCTGATACAAATCGCTCTCTTTGCCCTAAAGAAGTAGCAGTATATTTCCACGAAAAATATGCCCCTATCACTCTTTCTGACGATGCGGCCGGAATATTGTCCATCGCCGATTTCAACAGCCTGGCGTTCAATGATTGGGTACTGGTCGTCAATGATCCGGAAACGCGGCCAGCGGAATTATGTCGTCGGCTTCGCGACTGCGTTTTGAATCCCGGTTGCCTGTACTACCGTTCTCGATCATTTTTTTCGTACAGGATATCCGCAAGCCAAATTGCCAGAGACAGTCGTTTTATACTATTTAATCGGCGTGCCATGGCCCTTACTGGATTATGTAATATACGACTGGATAAAACCTTGGTCGAACACTGGGATAAATCCAAACGCATACGTCTTAGCATCTATCCGCTGCTTTCCCAGAACTCCCTGTTTGGAAAACTACTTGATGTTTGGCAGGTTTATAAAGAAAAGCTTAGATG
>JAQUOK010000697.1 GCA_028717165.1 Victivallaceae bacterium
AAGCATCTACCGTTTGACCGGTAAATAATACGCCGGTTTTACCGGCGATAACCGTTTCAGTTGCTCCTCCTTTTGCATAAGCAATAACCTGCTTGCCAAATGATTGTGCCTCCACTCCCGATAGTCCAAAATCTTCTTCTTGAGGCATAATAAGAGCTGTACAATGCTGATAATACCAAGCAAGTTCTTCATCCGTCAAGTTTTTTTTAAATTGAATGGTAGGACCCGCCAAAGATTTTAACCGTTTTTCCTCAGATCCTGTTCCGACAACGACTAAAGGTAATTGAAGCTTGTTGCAGGAACGGATTGCAAGATCAACTTTCTTGTACGGGACAAGACGGGAAACAACAAGAAAAAAAATATCCGGTAAAGACTTTCTTTTCACTTCCGGACAAACAGTCTTTTTAATAATTTTTGCTGGTGGATAAATCACTTTTGAATCTCTTTTATAATATTTTTGTATCCTTGTCTGAACTGTCTTTGAAATAGCGATATAACTATCGGGACGTGAACAGGCAACTTTATCCCACTTTTGCAGATACCGTACCATTGGTTTTGAAATAAATTGAAAAAAAGAATTTTGAAAATACACATCGTGATGTGACCAGAGATAACGCGTTGGTGTAAGACAGTAACATAAGTGTCTCGTTCCCGGCTTGGTGATAATCCCCTTTGCATCCGCGCTGGTAACTGAAATAACCAGATCATAAGAATCAAAATTGAATGACTCAAACGCAAGGGGTGTAAGCCAGGAAAAATACTCATGATGATGACGGGCGAAAGGAAAGGATTGAAGAAATGAGGGATGAATTTCAAAAACGTGAGCCCACGGTGCTGAAACAGGATCGTAAACTGCAGTGTACAACGGCGCGTCGGGAAATAATTCGTGAAGCGCTAACAATACGCGTTCGGCCCCTCCCCATTTGTTTATCCGGTCATAGACCAAGGCAACGTTCATAAACTTGAATTGTCTCCTTTACCATTTTCTTCCAGCTGAATTTACTTGCATACTCCGTCCCTTTCTTTAAACGAATATTGATTTTTACCTGATCTTTATCGGCGAGAACAGACTGAATAATTTCAAATAATGACTGCTCGCTTTTCGGGTCAAAATACAAAGCCGCATCCTGACAGACTTCGTTAAAAGCGGGTATGTCACTTGCGACTACTAAACAGCGGTGGTGCATTGCCTCAACTGCCGGCAATCCGAATCCCTCCATCAGAGATGGCAACACCAGTGCTTTTGCGTTTTTGTATAACCATGTTAATTCTTCATCGGTTACCATGCCGGTTAAGATAACCCGGTCAGATATACCAAGCTTTTTTACCTGCTCTAAAATCCGGTAGTAAAAATAATCCATTTTTCCGACAAGGACTAACTGTATATTCGGTTTGTTAATGCGTGAAAACGCCGATATAAGCAACTCAAGATTTTTATGCGGATAGGCATTACCGACATAGAGAAAAAACGGACCGCCAATCTGGTTTCCAGGTTTTTGAAATTTTTTCCCGGTCGGATGAGTGATTCCCCGGTCAATTCCTTCATAGGTCACGTAAACTTTTTCCGAATCAACTGACGGATAATGTTTTAATACCATTTCCCTGGTGGCATTTGAGGGGACAATGATGCCGCGTGCAGTCGAAACGGCTTTTTGCATGATTTGCTGATACCCGAATCGTTTGATTGTATATACCAACGGATTTCTCGTACTTGCCATTCCGGTATCGAATTCATTAATGATAAGGTCATGAATGGTAATAACATACGGTTTGTTGTAAAAATAGGGAACATTAAAATAGGGCACATGGACAAGATCAAGCTTCTCCCGGTTGAATATCCCGGGCATTTGCAGTTGTTCCTGGATCGAATGCCAGGCTACTTCCGGATGTAAGAAAATATATTCGTTCTTCGGATCAAGCTTTGGCAAATAATACGTTAAATTACGAATATATCTTCCGACACCGGTTTCATTTTGAAGTCTTGCGTCAATACCTATTTTCATATAAATAATTTCTTTTTTAACGGGTAATGGCTTTCTTTAGTGAAATCCCCCAATTCACCAGCAGTCCGATTATCAGCGGATATTTTTCTTTATAATGCTTTTCATAAAAAAGACGCATGACGGCAAACCGCGCTTCCTGTGCTCTTTTTTTTGTTTTAGTATCTGCAGTTGATTGACTTTGGGAATGTTTTTTTATGCCGGAAGCAATTCCTTTAAAGTGCGTAATTGAAACATCGGGTACATAATAAGCCGGATAACCCGCCTGTTTTACCCGATAGCAAAAATCAAGATCTTCACCATACCAAAAATAATCTTCATCCAGCCACCCGAGTTTCTCGCCAACGAAAGATCGTATCATCATAAATGCGCCGGTGCAGGCATCGATTTCATGAACGGTATTCATGTCACGATAACCGAGATGATACCCGTTAAAAAAATCAGATAACGGAAACAATGCCGAAAGCCCGCTAAAATAACAAAGTGCATTCCATGGTGTAGGAAATCCCCGATGTGACGCATCATCTATTTCACCGGAGGGTAGCGTAACCCGACACG
>JAQUOK010000698.1 GCA_028717165.1 Victivallaceae bacterium
CCGATCTCGGCCGGGGGATATAAGCGTCGTACAATACGAGGAACTGGCAAAACTCCTGTAAAAGAATCGGAATTATGGATACGCGGATTTACAAAAAATATCTGCAGCGCTCGGAAATCCGTTGCCTGGAGCCGCTGGTTCCGCGGACTGAATTTTCCGGTGCGGTGGTAATTCCGGCGCTGGCGGAATATGATTTCCTGCCTGAGACTCTGGAAGTTCTGGCAAAATGCGGCCCTGCCGGAAATTCGACGGCAGTTGTGGTCGTCGTCAACAGTTCCGGCGAAACCACCGCTGAAAAAACCGCCGAAAACGAAAAGACTCTGGCGGCGCTGCGGAATGAAAGTGCGGATTTCTGCGGCGGGCTTGCATGCGGCCGCGAACTTTTCTGGATAGACGCTAATTCTCCGGGCAAACAGATTTCCCCGGCAGGCGGGGTCGGCGAGGCCCGCAAAACCGGAATGGATTCCTGCCTGCAGTATTTCGGACAGGAAGCGCTGAATGAAAAATTGTTCTTCTGTCTGGATGCCGACACGCTGGCAAGTGAAAATTATCTTTCCGCAGCTTACGAATATTTTCGCAGGAATAAAGCTGTGCAGGCGGCAACGGTGAACTTTTCGCATCGCGCCGGGCAAACAGAGGCGGAACATAAAGCGATAGAGCTTTACGAAAAATTTATGCGTTATTATGTCCGGGGGCTCGAATTTGCCGGATCTCCTTACGCTTTTTACGCTTTGGGGTCGGCGATGATCTGTCGTGCCGAAGCCTATGTCAGGGCAGGGGGGATGCGGGCCCGCAACGGGGGCGAGGACTTTTATTTCATGCAGGCGGTGTGCAAGTTCGGGCCGTGCGGCGTGATTGAAAACGTTCTGGTTCGTCCATCCGCGCGGCCTTCCGACCGCGTGCCGTTCGGAACCGGGCCGAAAGTAAGGGAAATAATCAACGGCCATGAGCTGTTGTTTTACAACCCGGAAATATTCAGAAACCTGAAAATGCTCCTCGAAACCGTCAATAAGCTGACGGAACCGGAAGAATTCAGGAACCTGCCTCAGATTCTGGCGGAAAGCTGCGAGGCGGAAAGCCGGAAATTCCTCGAACAAAATGACTTCAATGCTGTGTGGCAGAAGATTTTCAGGAACACAAAACCGGAAAGCGCTTATCTGAAAAAGGCCTTTCACGTCTGGTTTGACGCTTTCCGCACCCTTAAATATGTTCATTTCTGCGAAAAGAAATATCCCCGGCAAACCGCGGATCGCTTATTGCCGCGATTACATTGCCGCAATTAAAAATCTGAAAAAAATATCTATTCGGCTTGCGATTTTTATTTTTGGTGCTATAATTCAAATTCCGCAATCTTATAAAAACACAGGATAACTGTATCCTGACCATTTATAAAGAAGCACAAAAAATTAAAATTTTAACCTGAAGGAAACAAAATGTCCCGATACGATGTCTTATTACAGGAAAAGCTCGGCGATACTTACCCGAAACTCGCGGCTTTGAAAAACGAGAAGCTGGATGACTTCATTGGGGAATATATCCAGTTATGCAATCCCGACTCCGTATATTTCTGCGATGACAGCGATGCTGACGCGGAATATGTCCGCAACCGTGCGCTTGAGCTTGGCGAAGAGAAAAAACTTACCCGGGAAAACACCACCATGCATTATGACGGCGTCGGCGACCAGGCTCGTGACAAAGCCAATACGAAATATATGGTCTCCGCCGAAAAAATGGCTTCCATGGGGAAACTCAATTGTATTGAGTCGGAAAAAGCCATGCAGGAAGTAAGAACCATCATGAACGGCATAATGGCCGGCAAACAGGCTATTGTCAAACTTTTCTGCGAATGCCCGACCCACAGCCCTTTTTCCATCGGTTGTGCGCAGATTACCGATTCCTGCTATGTAGCCCATTCCGAAGATATACTCTATCGCCGCGGTTATCAGCACTTCATGGATATGAAGGACAAAGACGATTTCTTCCGCTTCTGTCACAGCGCCGGCAAACTGGATGCGAACAACTGTTCCGTAAATCTGCAGGGCCGCCGCATTTTCCAGGATCTCGACAATAATATGGTATTTTCGATGAATGCCCAATATGCCGGAAATACCGTCGGCCTGAAAAAACATTCAATGCGTCTGGCGATCAACAAATCCGGACAGGAAGGCTGGCTGTGCGAACATATGTTCATAATGAGCATTCCGAATGAGGAAAAGGCCCGTTCGAGTTATTTCGTGGGCGCTTTCCCGTCCGCATGCGGCAAGACTTCCACCGCGATGATTCCGGGCGAAAAAATTGTCGGTGACGATATCGCCTATTTCAAAAATATCAACGGTGAATTCCGGGCGGCAAACGTCGAACGCGGTATCTTCGGCATTATCAAGGATGTAAACCCGGTTGACGACCCGGTGATTTTTGCTACTCTCAATGAACCCAAGGAAATGATCTTTTCCAACGTCCTGACCGGTCCGGACAATAATCCTTACTGGGACGGAATGGGCGTCGAAACTCCGAAAAGCGGCGTCAACTTCGCCGGCGAATGGACGGAAGGCTGC
>JAQUOK010000699.1 GCA_028717165.1 Victivallaceae bacterium
CCGCCTATAGAATTGTGCTGGAGAAATTTGAATTTGAAGTGGCCGATAACGGCAGCTATGATCTGATCATAAAATTAAAAAATAAACGGTCTGATAAGATTCTGGATGAACTGCACTGTAAAATATACGCTATTGCCGGCGGTCATTTTCAAGGGGAAATAAAGGATTCTTTCTGGGGTATTCGCGGACCGGCTCTGGATGTGGATCTAACCTGGATGATGGGGATAAAATGGATGATGGCTGAAGTCGCCTGGCCATGGGTAGAGCCGGAAAAGGGGGAAGATTGTTTCAAGGTCGTGGATTACGGTATCCAAAGATATAAGGACGCCGGCTTCTATGTAATGCCGGTATTAAATAAAACTGCGCCTTGGGCAAGAAGGAAAGATGTCCCTCAGAACAGTGAACTTACCCCGCCCAGAGATTTGCGGGAGTGGGGCAGTTATGTGTATAAGACCATAAGCAGATACAAAGATGAATACTGGAGCGTCTGGGAAGAACCGGATTGCGGCTGGAAAAGACCTGTAAGTGAATATATTGATCTGTTGGGGGAAACCTATAAACAGGCCAAAAGGGCCAATCCTTATTGTAAGATAATAGGAGGAAATCCGGGGAGACTTACCCAGGGGATCGGCAACTTGCAGCTTTATCTTGAAAACGGACTTGCAAAATGCTGTGATATTATAGGTATTCATCCTTATGTGGCTCCCAGAAGTCCGGAAGACGCCAAATGGGATGCTGAATTTGAAAAGTTAAACCATTTGATCGGCAAGTTCGGGAAGAAAGAAATATGGGCTACGGAGGTTGGTTGGAGTACCGGGAAAGGGGGGTGTTCGGTTACCGAAAAACAGCAGGCGGATTATTTGGTCAGAATGTATCTGCTGGGCTTGGCGACTCCTAATTTAAAACGGATTTTCTGGTTCTGCGGTTCTCCCTATGGGGTTGAAGACAGATGGGGAATTATAGAAAAAGATAAAAATGAATTTCTCCATCCCAAGCCGGCATTGATTGCGTTTGCGGCTTTGACTTCTTTGCTTGAAGGATTTCGCTTTGAGAAAAAAGTGTTTCCCAGAGATATAACTACCGAACGGACAAGATGTTATTTTTTCAAAAGAGGCACAGAAAAAATTGTTGCCGTATGGAGAACCGGAATTCAGACAACCTTGAAAGTCGCCGCCTTTAAGGTAAAAGCCGTTTCCGACATTTATGGGAATAATCTGAATATTCCGGCCGTAGAAAACGGGGAAATGGTTTTTTCAATAGGGGAAAGCCCTCTATATATATGTATTGGTGAAAATGAAAACGGCGCTGAATTGACAGACAAATTCCAAAAGGCCGTTATCGCAAGAACAAAATGTGAAAATTTATGCCCGTTAGTTATGACGCTGTCCCCGGCAACTTGCGGCCTGAACAAATTAAAGTATCTGTCTTTTAATATTTTTAATCAGTCTCCGGAGAAGAAAAATGCGGAAATTAAACTCATGCATGTTCCGTCTCAGTGGGCCTTTTCAACAAATGGGATTCCTTTTAGTTTGAACGAAGAAGAAGCAAAAACGTTCAGATTTTACATAAAAAGCTGTCCCGGCCGGCCTTTTAATGAATACTGGTTCCGTTTTAAAAAAGCCATTCCTGCCGATAAATATTCTTCGGAGGAAGAATTACCGCTCGATTTTCAGGTCTGCAAGTATACTGACAGACCGATGAAAATAGATGCCTGTCTGGATGACTGGAAAAATTTCTACCCTGTTCATATAGGCTGCCGTCAGGATCAAAGAACTTTTCTTAAAGGATGGTATGGAAAAACCGATCTAAGCGGAACCGCATATGCCGCATGGGATGAAAAAAATTTCTATTTTGCCTGTAAGGTCACAGATGATGTTTTCTATAACTCGAAAGGTATAATATATGCGCGGGACAGTATTCAGATTGCATTTGACACCATGAAAAATGCCCGGCGTTCCGGCTATGATGAAGACGATTTTGAGTTCACTTTAGGAAAAGGAGTTGAACGGGACGAAGTACTTTGCTGCTGGCAGGGAAAAAAAGCAGGCGCAAGAGAATTCTTGACTGAAAAAAATTCCGGGATAAAGTTCAAAACTAAACTTATAGAGAATATGGCTCCCAGGCCCCAGGAGATAATTTATGAAATTGCTATCCCATTCAAGTTTTTAGGGTTTAAACCGGAGCCCGGAAAGAAAATAGGATTTGATATTGTCATCATGGATAATGATAACGTATTTAAAGGCGGAGCTGAATATAAAGGTGGAATAATAGGCAGCAAAGATCCCACCAAGTTTTCTGAATGGACTTTTATCAAGGAATAACTGAAGGGGAAGCTATGGGAGAAATTGTTCAGGGAAAACAGATCCCCGGAGATAAAACTGAATTACATGTGAAACCTTTACAAAGGAGGAACAAACAATGAAACTGGGAAAACATTTAAAAGAAGCTCTAGTGTTTGAGGGAAAAATCCTTAAGACCAGATCGCAATTTAACGAATATCTGTTTCTCCTCCTTGTCTGCGGGTTAACTTGCTTTAGCGGGGTATTGAAT
>JAQUOK010000700.1 GCA_028717165.1 Victivallaceae bacterium
ACCGGTAAAGTTTATACCCGCCTTTAAGGTTCTCTGTGCCGGAGCAAGGCTGCTCCCAGCACTACTCGATAATATGAACTTAACCGGCTATGCCGGGATACGGCTTGTTTTCGAATACCGCCGCATTACACATTTTCTGGAGGGCGAGTGTCCCCACGAGCCGAAATACGTTAACCGTTTGCGGCTCGACAGAGTCTCGCCCTCCATTGCGTTTCCTCTCCGAGGCTAAAATGTCGAAAAAAAAACTTGCACACGGCGTGTATTATCTGATTAAAGTACCGGCCATTTCACAACCGTCTCGGTTGTGCTTAAGCTATATTAATACAATCCGAAATTTAAAATTCTACAATGTATCAGGGTATGCTGAGAAACACTGAGTTTTCCAGTAAAAAGCCGAGAAGCAGCAGGATCAGGACAAACACCGCCAGGGTCGGGGCAAATTCCTTGTAGTCAATATATTTAGGCTGTTCAACGGTGGTTTTTTCGATTTTATTGATATCCGCCATCGCTTCCGCCAGTCCCTGGGCATCGTACGCATGGTAATATTTGCCGTCGGAAATTTTCGCTATATCCTGCAGCAGCGGTTCGTCAAAAGTGTCGCCGGCCGGTACATAACCGCGCCCGAATACTGAATTGTTCTCGATCAAAGCATTATTACTGCCGATTCCTACCGTATAAATAACGACGTCACAAGTCTTCCCGAGTTTTGCCGCCTGCCGCGGGGTAATCCGTTCTTCGACGGTATTGGTGCCGTCTGTGAACAGGACAAGTACGCGGCGTTTGGAATCGGATTTATCCAGTCGGCGGACGCCGCCGGCTATCGGTCCGGCAATGCCGGTTGCACGCCCGATTATTCCCGGCTTGAGCCGTTTCAGGTTATCCAGCAGCCAGCCGTGGTCGAGGGTCGGGGGGCAGATGTTGTAAGGCATTTGCGCAAAGCCGATCAGACCGATACGGTCATTGGGACGTTTTTCGACAAATTTACGGATTTCCTCCTTGGCGACGTCAAGGCGGTTTTTAATTTTCCCTTCTTCCAGCTCATTCTGCAGCTGCTGTTCCGTTTTTACGTCGCGCGGGATGTCCAAAGCGTACATACTGCCGGAAAGGTCTATCGCCAGAATAATATCTATTCCTTTAGCGCGGAAAATTATTTTTTCGCTGCCTACCCGCGGGCGCGCCAGGGCGAACACGAGAATTATCGCGGCAATGGCGTAGAAAAGCAGGGGCAGACGGGGCGAATGCTGGTTGCCGCGCTTTTTGGCTTCAATAAAAGGTCTGGTGCTCGCAACCTTTAAAGCCGGCATCGCTTTTTTGCTCCACATATACCAGATAATGAAAGTCAGCGGAATATACAGAAATAAAAGCCATGGATATGCAAAGGTCATGAGTTGTCACCTCCTCCGGAATTCTTGTTTTCGTCATCCTTCGGACGGGTTTCGTTGACGAGGGTTTCGGCCTTGTTGAGCGCGTTGTTCAGGATATTTTCGTCAGGCGGAAATTTGGCGAATTTGACCAGTTCGGCGGCTTCCATGAATTCTTTGAGGAAAGGCCGCTGCATTACGGGAAGAGGGCCGCCGTCCTGATTGATTTCCGCAAGAAATTCCTCGGTGGTCTGTTTGGACGCGGGAAGTTCGAAACGCTTTTCCAGATAGCCGCGGACAATATCGGTAAGGGTGACAAAGCCGCCGTTCAGACTGACGCTGCCGGACCTGATGTTATTGCGCAGGACATGCAGGTCGTTTAAAACTACCGCCCATAACGGCAGAACGGCGGCCTTTGCTTTCCTGTATCTGCGGATGACAAACAGGGTGATGACAGTAAGCGCGGCAAGCGCGGCAAGCCCGACAATTATATACATATTGCGGCGGCTGACGACCGGGGACGGAGCAATTCTGCCGGCAATAATGACATCCTGTTTTTTACCTAAACGCAAGGGGGTGCAGGTAAACGGCGGTATTTCAAAAACCTGGTTCAAATCAACGGTTTTGTCATTATAACGGTTATAAGTGACCGCGAGTTTCCCGGCGGAGATGCTGCCGGTGCGGTAAGGCTTGAATTCCGTGCTTATCTCCCAGATATTGTATCCCCGGCCGAGGCTTTTGCGGGTAATCGCAGGGCCGCTTACCAGACTGGCGCCGTTGCCCGGTTGGGCAACAGCCTCAAGCGGTTTGCGGTGCCACGGGCATTTAAGCAGCAGAACCGCGGTAACGGCTTCTCCGAGTCCGGCCTTCGGCGAAGATAAACAGACATTCCCGACCGCCTCAATTGTCTTGTTCTGCCTTACCCCGTAATAATAAATTCCGGCAGCGGCGGCGGCAAAAATTATTATCAGCGCGATAATTGAAATTATTGAGATTTTTATAATTTTCCCGGACATTTTTTCTTCTCCTAATGACGTTTGCGGCGCTTACTGAAGAAATTTATCAATGGTTTGACTATATCCTCGCCGCAGCGCATTTCAATCATGTCAACCCGCGCTTTTTCGCAAACCGATTTGCTTTTGTCATGCCAGTTTTCCGCCGCCGTGGAAAAATTTTCCACCAGTTTA
>JAQUOK010000701.1 GCA_028717165.1 Victivallaceae bacterium
GTTGAGCAGCAGCGCAGCGCCCTGGCCGGGAGCGAAGCGCCTGTCGTCAACTTTTTTGAAACTGTAATTAACGATGCCGCAAACTTCCATAAGTCCTTCCAGCAGGCCTTTCATATCGTAGAAATCATACTGTTCCTTAAGGGCGCCGGAATAAAGTTCAGGGCTCTTTTGTCCGCTTACCACTAGGCAGAGTTCGAGCCGTTCTTCCGCAAACTTTTCCGGATTGGCGCAGAAAACCGTTCCCAGTTCAAACAGTCTTAAATTGAGGTTTTTCCGGGAAATGTTGCGCTCTGCGGTTTCAAGCATTTCCCCGAGCAGGGAAGGGCGCATGCATGCCAGTTCCAGGCTCAGCGGGTTGCTGATTTTTACGAGATCGTCCGGCGTGAAGCGGCTGTCGCAAAGCGCGGATTTGGCGCTGACCATGCTGTAATGCAGGCATTCATACAGGCCGAGCCCGATTATCCGGTTGCGAAGCGTTTCTTGGGCCAGATAAGCGTCATTATTTATCGGAGCGACGGTCTGGCTGCGTACCGGGACGACCGGAATTTTATCCAGTCCGTTGATCCGGGCCGTTTCTTCGGCCAGGTCGGCTTCACGGGTAAGGTCAAGCCGATACAATGGCGGCACCACTATGCATTTTTCAGAATCGATGTTGCTGACATTCAGGCCGAGCTTCTCGAAAATATCGATGATCTTCTCATTGCTTATGTCCACCCCGATAAGTCCGCGCAGGCGGTCGAAACGGCAGTTTATGGCGTCCATTTCGGGCGCGGTTCCCTGAACATCGACCAGGCCGGTAACCAGTTCGCCGCCGGCCAGTTCCAGGATCAGTTGAGTTGCGCGGGCGCCGGCGTGTTCGACCATGCCCCAGTCGCAGCCGCGTTCGAAGCGGTAGGACGAATCGGAAGAAATCCCCAGTTCGCGGGAAGTGGCGCGGATATTGGCCGCGTGAAACGCCGCGCTTTCCAGCAGAATGTTTGTGGTGTTTTCATTTATACCCGAATATTTGCCGCCCATTACTCCGGCCAGCGCCACGGGTTTTTCCGCGTCGGCGATTACCAGATGATGATCTTTCAGTTCAATTTCGCTTTCGTCAAGCAGAAGCATTTTTTCGCCGTTTCCGGCCCGGCGCACAATTATCCGGTTTCCCGCCAGCAGGTCGAGGTCGAAAGCATGCAGCGGATGACCGAGTTCATGAAGTACGAAATTGGTAATGTCAACCACGTTGTTGATCGGGCGCAGGCCGATACTCAATAAACGTTCCTTGAGCCAGTCGGGGCTTTCGGCTATTTTTACGTTGCGGATGACCCTGGCGGTATAGCGGGGACACAATTCCTTGTCTTCCACGGTGACCAGAGTACAGGTATCTTCAAGTTTTACCGGGGAGGGCAGTTTCGCTTCCGGCATTTTTGACTCGGCATTGAGCAGACAGGCAACGTCGCGCGCGATTCCCCAGTGGGAAAGCCAGTCCGGACGATTAGGGGTGATCTCCACGTCAAAAACCGTATTCCCCGGATAAACTTCACTCAGCGGCGTACCCGGTTTGAGTTCTTTGTCAAGCTCCAGCAGACCGGAATGGTCATCGCCTAAACCGAGCTCAACGGCGGAACAGAGCATTCCCATGGATTCTTCACCGCGGAGTTTGCCTTTTTTGATCTTGAATTCGCTGCCGTCTTCCGGATTGACGAAAACGGCGCCGATAGTCGCCAGCGGTACTTTTTTGCCCGTATCGCAGTTCGGCGCACCGCAGACGACCTGCAGAGTTTCCCTGCCGTCGAAAACCTTGCATACCGATAATTTATCAGCGTTGGGGTGCGGGTTCCGTTCGAGGATTTCGCCGACGATAACCCCGGACGGAACGTTTTGTGCGGTTTCAATGGCTTCAACTTCAATTCCGGCCATGGTCATTTTATCCGCCAGTTCAGCGACGCTGCAGGATATGTCAACGTATTGCAGCAGCCAGTTATATGATACTTTCATAATGCCGTTTTCCCCTTAAAATTGTTCCAGAAATCTGGTGTCGTTCTCATAAAGCCAGCGGATATCCGCGATCCTGTGGCGCAGCATTGTCAGCCGTTCGATCCCCATGCCGAAAGCGAAACCGCTCCAGATTTCCGGGTCATAACCGACCGTTTCAAGTACGTTGGGATCCACCATGCCGGCGCCGGCGATTTCAATCCAGCCGGAATCCTTGCAGACACTGCAGCCTTTGCCGCCGCAGATTATGCAGGAAAAATCATATTCCACACTCGGTTCCGTGAACGGGAAAAAGTGCGGGCGTAAGCGGATACTGACTGCAGGACCGAACATTTCATGGGCAAAAGCCAGCAGAATGCTTTTCAAATCGGCCATCGATACGCCTTTGTCGATGTACAGTCCCTCGATCTGGTGAAAGTTCATGCTGTGGGTTGCATCCGGCGTATCGCGGCGGTAACAGCGCCCCGGAGCTACTATCCTGACCGGCGGTTCCTGACTTTCCATGACGCGGATCTGAACCGGGGAAGTCTGGGAACGCAGCAGCCTGCCGTCGGCAAAATAAAAAGTATCG
>JAQUOK010000702.1 GCA_028717165.1 Victivallaceae bacterium
CGGCAATCAGATAAATAATTTGAAAGTTTTTGAAAAAGATATGGGGGACCGGGGGAAAAGGAAAAACTTATTACAAAAAGTTTTTCCTTTTCCCCCGGAATCTCCAGACTTTTGAAATTAGCTCTACACGTTATAAAATAGCCCTTATGTATTTTTTCCGGCTTGTTTTTCTGTATAATCCGCATATAGTAAATCACGGCACAAACGAACAAGAGGGAATAATGTCTTTCCGGGATAGAATATTGAAAATATGTAAAAGTTACTTAATGCTGATTCTCAGCGTTATATTTATAATTTTACTGACCGGGGTTTCCAAACCGCCCGTACTTATTTCAGAATATCAACGGAAAGTGAATATTAATTACCGGTTTTCCATGAATTTACTACGGGCATTGAACCGCAAAGCGCCGAAGGATAACTATATTGTTTCGCCATTGGGAATTGAGAATAATTTAGCTGTTCTCTATGTCGGGAGTACAGGAAAGACAAATCGGCAAATTGCTGAACTTTTGGCTACTTCTGATAAGCCGCTTGAGTTTTTAAATCAACAACGGAAACGCATGGACAGATTAGTAAAAGTCGGCATGAGAGATAAAATAACTTTTGAATATGCAAATATTATATTAGCGGATAATACTTTCTGTGAGTCTAAAAAAGACTTTGAGAAGAATATTAATGCCAGTGAGTTTTGCAAGCTTGGAACGGTTAGATATAAAGATAAAGAGAATACTATTGCTCGAGTTAATGAATGGTGCCGGGAAAGTACTCATGGCCATATAGAAACAATAATTAGTCCTGAAGATATTAAAAGCAAAAGTTCTTTTGGGGTAATAAATGAACCGTTTTTTACTCTACTTAGCGCAATTTATTTCAAGGGCGACTGGCTAAGTAGATTTAACGAAAACACGAATAATAAGTTCCCTTTTTATTGTGAAGCCGGTGCTTCTGGTGAAATGATTTATATGATGGAACAGAATAACAGCGAATTAGAATATGCCGAGTCAAAAGATATTAAAATACTAAAAATGTATTTCAAAGGGAATGATTTTTCTTTACTCATAGTTTTGCCTAAAAAAATAATGTCGGCTAAACAATTGCTTACCCAAATAAGTTCTGAAGAAATAGAAAAAACGAGCAATTGTTTATCTCCATGTTCCGTGAATGTAAAAATGCCAAAATTTGAAATGAAAAATAAAATAGAACTTAAATCCGTAATGGAAGATTCAGGTTTTACTGAGATGGATAATTTTGCTTCCATGTTCGTATGTACTTTTGTTGCTCTAATGGTTCATATAGATACGATGAAACAAAAAAATTATTTTGCCGTGGATGAAAAAGGCGCAGAGGCAAGTTCTGTAACTTATACTCAAGGTTTTTCCGTTGGTTGTGCGGCTGGAATACCAACGCTTCCCCCGGTAGAATTTACAATGGACAGACCTTTTTTATACTTTTTGCAACACGAGGATTGTAACTCCGGCACTGTTTTGTTTGCCGGTTGCTATGCAAAACCATCTGAGCATTGTACAACCGCTAAAAAACCTTAAGTTTTAACCTGAAATCCGCGATATTTAAGTAAGCGTCCAGCCAGCGCCATCTGTTATTCCGATTTTCATGAAGTAAATTTTTCTTCGACTTAACAATCGGATGGATAAAATGATAAAACGCGGAGTTGCCTGGCATCGCTGGCAAGATTACTTGTCACGGTATTGGAACAGCGGCTTGAGCTTGTCGAAATATTGCCGCCAGCATAATTTAAACCTGAAGACTGCGTCGAAATGGCGTTTGCGATTTCAGTCCGATCATTCAGGGCACGAAGAAGCATTGGATATAGTGCCGGTTGCTCCGCCGTCGGTGGCGTCGCTCGCGTTGCCACCACAGCGTGGCGAAGACTCCGGTATCAGTCTGGAACTGGGAGCAATCGGGGTCCGCTTGAACCGGGATTTCGACGCGGCCACGTTAGACCGGGTATTGTCGCTGCTGGATGTACGCCGATGCTGCCGTTGTCCGGAGCCGTAAAGATCTATTATTGCCGTACGCCGGTCAATCTGCATAAATCGTTCGATGGATTGCCCGGAGCCGTCCGGCAGTATCTCGCTGCCGATCCGCTTTCGGGTCATCTATTCGTATTTTTCAACCGAACCTTAAAAATGGTAAAGATTTTATATTGGGATACGGACGGATATGCGATCTGGAGCAAACGATTGGAGCGTGGACGGTTCAATATTCCGAAGTCGGCGGAGGGGAAAATAGAGCTGGATCGCCGGGAGCTTTACGCCATTTTGTCGGGGATCAAACCCAAACGTTATTATAAGCGTTTTTCTTGGTAAAAAATGTGTTTTTGAGGCGAAAAATCATCGCTTTATGCTATATTGTTTCATGGTTGCGAATGGAACAATCGAAGCGGGTGAAGCGGTAATGACCGACCTGGAAACGTCGGCTCTCATCGCTGCTCTTCGTGGGCAAATCGAAGCGCTTGAATTCCAGCTTGCCTGGTTCAAACGGCAACTGTTCGGCGCGAAATCCGAAAAACTGATCCCGACTG
>JAQUOK010000703.1 GCA_028717165.1 Victivallaceae bacterium
TGACGGATCGTGACCCCGCCGATTTCCACCGGTTCAAGTTCAGCGACCGTGGTCAGACAATTTTTCCCGAAACTCCACTGAATGTTTTTCAGGAGGCTGTCCTTGCGGATGCCGCTGAATTTGAAAGCTATCTGGCCGCGGGGGTGATGGGCGGTATTTCCCAGGGATTCGCTGTATTTTTCATCGGCGAGCTTAATGACGATGCCGTCCATAGGGTAGGGGAGTTTTTCAATTTCCTCCAGCAGTTCCGGCCAGCGTTTTTCAAGTTCGCAGAATTTTACTTCATATGAGATCATTTCGTAATCGACAAGCGTGAGTTTGGCATGCTGGCGGAGCATATCGCTGATATCCAGAAGTCCCATAATGCCGCCGACGGCGTTGCGGGAATTTTTATAGGTGCCGCCGTTTTTCTTGGTAATATGTGAATAGATATTCTTAAAATCGTCGTTGCGGATGAGTATTTCCCCCCGCACCGGCCTGTCAACCGGCCCGGTGTAACCGGCGGTTTCCAGTTCGATCAAAGGGAGTTTGTCGGATATGTCTTCGCCCGTTTCGCCGTCGCCGCGGGTGGCCAGGATATTATCGGCATAATTGGCGGATATGCCGTCGTATTTGGGTTCGATCAGATAAAGTTCATCGTCGGAGCGTTTGTTTTTCGTTGCCCATGCCAGCAGATCCGCGAAGGAATAGGCTTTATCCAGGGAGAGCATCGGTTTCAGGTGAGTTACTTTTCCCGCGCCTGCGATTTTGGGGGCGTTGATGGCATTGACCAGCGAATGTTCGGGATTGATTTTTGCCAGGGCGCGAATCAATTCATCATAACGTTCATCGCTTATTTCGAGGATTCCCTGTTCCCAGTAACATTCGTTGTGGTGGGTTATGAGCTCAACCAGCTCGCGTTCATTCAGTTTTGAAACGTCAAAGTTGATCCAGTCAGTCACAGTACAGCTCCTTCGTAATTTATTTTCCGGTTTAATATACACGTTCCGGCGTAAAAAAAAAGCCCGTCAAAAGACGGGCCCCGGAGAATAGACTTTACTTCTCGACTGGAACAACAATACCGCGCATAATGATGTTCTGACAGAAAGTAAAGACTAAAAATGTCGGCAATGCCGCAATTATCAGGGAGGCGAAAATAACTCCGCGACAGCTTGATGACTGCAACTGGTACAGCCACGGCATGATAGTCCACATCCCTTCATCCTGGCAGTAAAGAAGGGCCATCATAAAGTTGGAATAGGCAGCCTGGAAAGTCTGCAGCGCAATTACCGCCAGGATCGGTTTTGACAGGCACATGGTGATCTGCAGGAATATCCGGCATTCGCTGGCGCCGTCGATCATGGCGCTTTCATAAAGTTCCTGCGGCAGCGAATCAAAGAATCCTTTCAGCAGGAAAATGGAATAACCGTTTGCCAGAGCCGGTAATATTAAAGCTCCATAGGTGTTGAGGAGGTTGAATTCGCGCAGCAGCAGAAATACCGGAATCTGGGTAACCATCGGCGGGAACGCCATGGTTACCATCAGGAACAGCAGTATTTTGTAAGTTGACGGCGGCTTGAAGCGGCTGAGCGCGTAAGCGGCCAGCGGATTCACTATCAGTGCGCAAAGTACGGCGGAGGCGCAATATACGAAGGTATTCCAGATAGCGCGGCCGTGGAGTATGATATAATCAAATACTGCGAGGAAGTTACGTTGTAAAAATTCCCATTTCAGAGCAACTGAATGTCGTTTTATCCATAAATAATGAGCCGCCTGTTGCGGGCTTTTTATATCGCTCCAATCATCATAGGTAGTGCAGAAAACCTTATTGGCTGCGGTAATGGTTTTATATTTATCCTTCAGGTGATCCCGGAAATCATATATGGCGCTGGTAACTTCCAGGTATTCCAATGGCACCTTATATACTTTTCCCGAATCCGTCCAGCCGGCGATGAATGAACTCCAGTCGGAAATGCGGGAGCCGAAAAAAGGAAATTCTTTTAATTGAGTAACCAGTTCGATTTCGTTGAAACTTTTATAATTTGAATTGTAAAGTTTGTTCAGTTCTGAAATTTTATTTTGGTATTTAACTTTTAGAAAACTGTGATAATACGGTAATGCTTTGGGATTGACTTTTATCCATAAGCGATTAAGAAGCGTTGTTACGTATTCTTCCCAGTCTTTACGTTCGAGATCTGTGTATTTTTTGCGGTCCGCCGGATAGTAGCGGTGGAGCTTTATTTCATCCCAGCTTTTATAATTGGTTTTATGTATGGTGTTGTAATTTCCTATTTTCTGAGTATACTGTGCCCGCAGGTAAGTTGTTTTATAGTAGCCTTCCGGGTCCAGAAAATAACGGTTTATCAACGGCAGTTCTTCCTGAGAGCCTTCAAACAGATTTGCCTTAAATGCGTAATATGTATTGTATAATTCAGTATCAGTATTGGGCATGATGCGGCGGTTGAGATATTCCGCGCTGGTAATTAAGAGGTAGTTCCAACTCGTCAGTTCCAATTGCATTGCCTGGTTCATGTCTTCAAGGTTGTTGTTAAAACGTTTGA
>JAQUOK010000704.1 GCA_028717165.1 Victivallaceae bacterium
CGGATAATCCGGAGTTTCATGGATATTTTTCAGCGGAACCTGACTGGGATTGAAACCTATAACCTTAACGGGTGTGACGGCGATATATACCAGTTGGCTAACTGGCAGGCGTTCGGGGCCGGCGAAGCTTACTGCGCATTGCTGGAAGGAATTATCGGGATACAATGGGACATTGGCGGATTCCGCTACGTTCCGTGCGAAATTCCCGGAGAGATGACGTTGGGCAATTTTAAGTTCAGGAAAGGGCGTTGGAACATTTCGCTGAAGGGAGAGGGCGCATTTACCGAAAAGCTGCTCATTGACGGAAACGCGTTATCCGGTTCTATGAAGGTTCCGGGGAAATACTTAAACGACAAAGCGTCCCATAATTTAGCGATTGTCCGCAGCCGGAAGCCTTTTGACCGGCCGGTTCTGCTGGCGGCGACGGATGCTGAAATCGGCGAATTAAGAAGTACGGAACAGTCCCTGCGCTTTACTGTTCTGAATGAAGCGCATACGAGCTTGAAAATATATTCTCCGGTGGAACCGGCGGTAGAAATAAACCGGCGCGAAGTCAAAGTGGAATGGGACAAGGATACGTCGATATTCTGGTGTGACCTGGTTATAGAAAAAGATTCCGAAGTCAATGTTTCACGCCTGAATTAACAACATTAAGCAAGGATTGAAAATGCCTGGAAAAATGCATGGTATAATGGGGGAGATTGCCTGGAATTCCTTATCCGAAAAAGACCGGATGAAATGGAATCTCAGCGGGCAATGGCCTTCTTTCGCGCCTGATTTTATAAAAAAGCTGCCTCAGCCGGAAAGCGCCGCCGGGAAAATGAGCGTTTATTGCCATTTTCTTGACCTGATGGACAATTGCGGCAAAAAATATCCTGAATTTCTCCTGCCCGGAAATAAACCGGTGCCTCACGGCGCCGCCGACCACAATCTGAATTCGTGTATGACCTCTTTCTGGAACAGCGACCAGAAAAGCAACCGAATCGTATTAAGGACTTTTATTGAAAGGGCTTTCGAGGAAATAAAAAAACAGAATATGGAGAAAGCGGCGTTATATGCCGGGTTGCTGGCCCACGTTTTGCAGGACGCCGCGGCTTTGGGACATATATTTCCTAACTCCATGTTCTATGATTTTTCGCCTGAGGAACAGGACGTTCATGTTAATTACCATACTATGATCGACTTCTGTGAACCCGATTTGTCCGAAATAACGCCGGACATTCTGGGAGCCGGGCAGGAAGAGTTTATTTTCAGGCTCGCCATGCTGCTCGAAAAAAATATCCGGTACGGGAAAAGAATTTTCTTCGACCTTCTGAAAGCCTGTCGTGAAAATGATCTCGATTCCATGAAGAAATTAACCGCCCCGATGCTGCAAAGCAGTATTTATCAAACGGCGTCTCTCTGGCGCAGCCTGTTGTATGTGAATACCGCCTCCGGACTGAAAAGCAAAAGTTACAGTCTTGCGGAAGCAGTACCGTATAATTGTCATCCCGGCGGAAATTATCGACATTTGGCGTTGAATAAAAACATTGACGGAAACCGTTTTATCCCGCTGAAACTTGATTTCGGCAACGGGCCCCGGATTGTCGATAACGGTATCGGTTTAAGCTCTTTTTTCTCCGCGCGCTATCTGCTTGAGCCGAATGCCTTCAGGTATTTTCAGGGTTATGTCGGCCTTTCGAGCGAATGCCTGGACGACCAGTATCAGGAAATGGACGTTGAGTTTTTTATCGGCCTGGATGAAAATTACAACCGCAACATTTCCGGGAACCTGGATTACGGGGAAAGCATGAAAAAAGTCTGTTCCATAAAATTAAAGCCCGGCCGGGCTGCCGAAAAATTTACCGTCGAACTTGCGAATGCGGAGACGCTGTTGTTCGGAGCCATATGCCGTCCGTCCGTCGTTAATGGAGAAAAGAAATATTCTTTTCCTCATATAGTACTCGCCAATCCCGAACTTGTAAATCAGGTTGACTGCAATGAATAGAAATATAAAGCTTCTGGTTTTTGATTTTGACGGTACCGCCCTGGGAGGACATGAACCTTACGCATGTTTCCCGTTAGAATTTGCGGCTTTTCTCGACAAGCTGAGTAAAAACGGTATTTTATGGGCGACGAATACGACTTGGGCTCCAAAAGAGCAATATAAACTTATGACGCAAAGCGGAGTCAAAAGCCGGCCGGCTTTGCTCACGGGACAAACCGGCCGTTTAGTTGCGAAAGTCAAATCGGGAAAAGTCGTGTTCGATTCCGGACACGGCAGAATGATAAAGGCGGTCGATCTGGCATTCCGCAAAGAAAACCGGGCGCTGGTCAGGTCGGTTCTAGAAAAGTTCATCGCCGGGGACGAAATCGAACAATTTTCCTGTAACGATTTTAATCAGAATATTATTTCCTATAAGGCTCAAGAAGGAAAAGCTTTACAGGCTTGGAAACTTATCCGGCCGCTTATCGCGTCAGGCGCGTTCTATTTATGGGAACCGGACAAAAAATCCTCTAATTCTCTCCTGCCGTATTATATGAATAAAGGAGCCGCCCTG
>JAQUOK010000705.1 GCA_028717165.1 Victivallaceae bacterium
ATATTCAACAATATCCACGTATTCCCCGCGGCGAAATACGCGGCGTTCCGGGTACGAACTTTTCCGCTGCCATTCAGCGGCGCGGTCTTTGAACTTTTCCCTGCTGAAATCCATTCCTAAAATGACCGTGCTCAATTTATTTTCTCCCGATACCGATAAAAAGCAATATAAACCGTCAGGCTTTCAGTTTCGCGATAATTTCCCCGGGCAGTTTTTCCACCTTGGCAATCGTGCAGACCGTCCCGTTAGGCAGTTTGATCTCATCTCCGGCTTTGTGATGCATCAGTTCCCGTCCCATCCGGGTTTTATAGGAAATCATATTCTCATCCGGATTGCCGTCCCAGGCTCCGACCAGGAAATACCGTTCTTCGCCCGAAGCGCTTTTTAACGTTACCGCCGAACCGACGTCCGAATACTCATTTATTATAACTTTTTCAAAATCAAGCGGCTGAACCAGCAGAATATCGCGTTCCAGTTCGTCCCGGCGCCGGTTCAGAAAATTGCGGCGTTCCTTGGCGGCATCATATTCGGCGTTCTCGCGGAAATCCCCATGGGCACGGGCAGCTTTGAGCGCTTCGCGGTTTTCGGGTATATGGACATTGACCAGCGTCTGCAGTTCATCCAGAAGCGCTCTATGCGATTTAACCGAAGTAAACAACGGTTCCGTTCCGGGAACGGAATCCTGTACCGCCCGGCTGCCGAGCGCCCGCTGCCCGGCCCCGCCTTCGAGATGTTCCCGAAGCTCCGGCGACAGCCGCGCAAGTTTTATCAGAAGGCTCTGGCGTTCACTGCTGTTACAGAAAGCGGCAGTCTGTAAAATAGAAGTAATAACCCAGATATTCTCGCCGACGAGTTCGATGAGGTGCTTCTGGAAATCCTTTTTATCCATCAGCATCTGTTTCAGATCGCGCTGGGCGCCGGTCCAGGCTTTAGGCAGATCTTCAACGCTGAGCGCCTTGGCCACCTGTTCAATCGAAAGCAGTTCCAGAAGTTCCTTATCATGTTTATTGCGGTCGCGCCAGATCCAGAGAAGGATATCGCAGTTGCACATGTGAAGGCTCCGGACGGCGTCGTAAAGCAGATCGTCATCGATAATCTCGCCGAAAGCACTGAGACAGCGCAAGGGCAGACAGGTAGTATACGCCGCCAGATATTCAGGCGGAAATATCAGGCTCATGGCGCGGGCGATATTCGGAATGTGCTTCGCGGGTACTGTTCCCCAGACGTTCAGTAACTCAAGATGTACGGTTTCAAGGCTCTCCGGCCAGAACGGCGCTTTGCCGGCCAGGGGACGGAATATCTGCCGCAGCTGCTCATCGCCGCCATACGGGAACAGCATGGCAACAAGTTCGGCAAGGATTTTCGCCTCACGGGCGGCGGCGGCCGGTTTCAGGCGAGTAAAAAAAGCGGCAAGCTTTTCAGCCGCCGCATCGTCAAGTTTGAAATTTTCATCGATATCACCGCCCAGAAGAATGTGCAGTTCCTGCAAACTGCGCGCCTCGAAAAACTGTCTGCCTTCATTGCTTTGTTTCGCAGCGCCGCTGCCGGCGCTCCACCATTTCCTGAATTCATCAGAATTCATTATGCCGGGTACGGCAGTGGCGTAGGCTATTCTTTCGATGTCGTTATCATCCAGAGGCACGAGGCTCTTTTCCCTGGCCGTCACACGGTAGTCGGCGCCTGAGAAATTACCGGTTTTCATAAAACGCGCCAGCTTGGCGGCAGGGGCGCTGGATTCGAAAACCCTCCCTTCGCTGAGCGCGACATTCAGCGGCACCGCAAATGCCCCCCCGGTCGGGGAATTAACCGCCACCGAACCGGAAACTGCATCAATATCACTGACGATTCCCCAACGTTTACTGCCCTCGAAAAATATCTGCATATTGTTTTTTAGTCGCAACATGTTTTCATAACGCAGAATGATTTCGCGCAGCGGCACATCCCGGTCGCGCAGTCCCAGAGCCCTGAGAAAACTGAGTTTATTCAGATAAGGCGGCAAGGTTCTTTTAATCGCGCCGGTAAGAGCTTTTCGGAAAACCGGACCGTCTTTTACATTCCCTCTGGCCAGCTCAAGACAAAAATACGCCTGGGCTTCCGACATATCATCTTCAAATTCTTCAAACACCAGTTCCAACTGGTCGGCAAATTCATCGGTATCGGTCTTATCTGCTTTTTTCAAAGCGGCAAGCAGTTTATCGAGGTTTCCGGCGGAAGCGTCTTCCGCGGCGGCCATAAGCAAATCTTCAATAGCGCTCATAAGTATAAATTCATAATTTATTCAGTTTTTAAATAACACGGGTCAAATCAGGTACTATAAAACCAATCCGCTGAAAAGCAAGCATCCTCACAAAGCGTATGAAGATTTTTATTTTTTCCAGAAAGTCGGGAGCAGCACCACCAGAACGGTATAAACTTCGAGACGGCCGAGAAGCATCGCCAGGGACAGGATAAGCTTGGCGGAAGGATGAAGCCAGGCATAAGTACAGGCGGCGCCGACCTTGCCCAGGCCGGGGCCGATATTGCCGAGCGCCGCTATCG
>JAQUOK010000706.1 GCA_028717165.1 Victivallaceae bacterium
GAAAAATGCATATTTCTGACGGAATATTAAGTTTGCCGGTTGTCGGAACCGGGATCGGGGTTACCGCCGCCGGGCTTTGGGCCGGGCTCAGGAAACTTGATTATGAGAAAGTACCTGAGGCTGCCGTTTTCGCGTCGGCGTTCCTGGTGATAAACCTGATTCATTTTCCCATCGGCATGACCAGCGCGCATCTGGTGCTGAACGGCCTTATCGGGCTGCTTTTCGGGGTTTCCGCGTTCCCGGTAATTTTTATCGGATTGCTTTTGCAGGCGTTGTTCCTGGGGCACGGCGGACTGCTGGCGCTGGGCGTCAACACCATGAATATAGCTTTGCCGGCAATGGTAGTTTATTATCTTTTCGGTTTTTTGCTTAAAAAGAATATTTCGGAAAAGAAATTCTTTCTGGTCGGCGTTGCCGCCGGATTCGTCGCGTTTTCCCTGAGCGTCATCATGGCCGGAAGCGCCCTTTATATTTCGGAGCCGGATAAATTCCGCCTGACTTCTTTGATTTTCCTTGCGGCCAACCTGCCGCTGCTCTTTCTGGAAGGCGGCGTGACCGGGCTTATCCTTCTTTACCTGAAAAAAATGAAACCGGAGATATTCTATGAAAAAGCATAAACTGATCATTCTTTGCATTATTCTTTTGGCGGCGCTTGCCGATACCCGCGCCCACAGCATCAAAATATTCGCCGCTAAAAAAGGCGACAGCATTTCCGGGTACGTTTATTCGCCCGGCGGCATAAGGATAAAAAACGCCGTGATCGCGGTTTACAAGGACGGCAAAGCGGCGGGAGAAATAAAAACCGGCGCCAACGGGGAATTCACTTACAAAAGCGCGGACGGTTCGAATTACAAATTCGTCTACAACAGGGACGGACATATGATTGAATACAGCGTCAACAGTCCGGCCGCAAAAAAGGCGGCGCAGGTTTCCCTCCCGGCCAAGGAAAATGACGAGCGGATTTTTGAAATAAAAGAGCAGCTTGACAGAATCGAAAATACCATGCGCTTCCGGGATATTATCGGCGCGATCGGTTATATTTTCGGCCTTGCAGGGCTGCTGATCCTGATAAAAAAGAAAAAGTAAAATGCTGGCGCCGGACAGACTTACGGAAAGGAAATCGTTCATTCACTCCCTTGACCCGCGAGTGAAGATAATTGGCTGCGTAACTTTCTGTTTTTACTTTTCAGTTTCCATGAATTTCTATTTTCTCACGGCCGGGCTGATCCTCGCGGCGCTGTCGGTAAAACTCGCAAAGCTTGAATTCAGGGAAATAGCGGGACGTTTCCTGTTCCTTAACTTCTTCCTGATGATATTGTTTATTACGGTTCCGTTCACCCCGGAAAGCGATACGGAATGTTATTTCAGGCTGGGTTCGTGGGGATACGGCGCTGAGGGCTTCCTGTTCACGCTGAAAATACTGCTCCGGAGCAATATTCTGCTCCTGTTCATAACTTCGTTGCTTTCCACTATAAATTTCGTTATCCTGGGGCATGCCCTGAACCACCTGCTCTTTCCCCGGAAACTCATTCATCTGCTGCTCTTTTCAGTCAGGTATCTGAATGTTATCCATCAGGAATTCATCAGGATGAAGCGCGCCGCCGTTATGCGGGGATTTACGCCGCGCATGAATCTTCACACCTACCGGACTTTCACGCATTTCGCGGGTACATTGCTGATCAGGAGCCTTAAAAGGTCGGAACGGATCATGGCCGCCATGAAGTGCCGGGGATTCAACGGCAATTTTTATTTGATATACCATTTCAAGGCCGCGGGCAAGGACTGGCTGGCCGGAGCGGTAATGTTGTTCCTTCTGATAATCTTAGCGTACGGGGAATTTTATGTTTAAACTTGAAAACATAGCGTTTGCTTATGAAAACGGCGTCGAGGTATTGTCGGGTTTCAGCCTGGCGCTGGCGAAAGGCGAGAAACTGGCCCTGACCGGAAGAAACGGCTCCGGCAAAACCACGATTCTGGAAATAATGGTCGGTTTGCTGAAACCGCAGAAAGGCAAAGTAATTTTCGCGGGAACCGAACGGACGGCGGAAAAAGATTTTCGGGAAGTAAGAATAAAAACCGGCTATTTATTCCAGGAGGCGGACGACCAGTTGTTCTGTCCCACGGTGCAGGAGGAAATCGCTTTCGGCCTGTTCAATCTCGGCAAGACGCGGGAGGAAATACCCGCAATAATAAACGCCGCGCTGGAACATGTCGGGCTGGAAGGTTTCGGCAGCCGCATAACTTATCAGCTTTCGAGCGGTGAAAAACGCCTGGTCGCGCTGGCCGCGCTGCTGGCGATGGAGCCGGAAGTCCTGCTTCTCGACGAACCGACCGCCGAACTGGACAAAAACGCCGTCGGCAGACTGAAAACAATATTGAACGGCCTGGACAAGACCATGCTGATCGTTTCGCACGACAATTCATTTACCGAAGCGGTCACCGGCAGAAAAATAAACCTCGATTGAAACAATTTATCAGATGGCCCCAAAGTCGTTGTTTAAGAAAATGGGACTTTTGAGACGCTTGGGACGCTTG
>JAQUOK010000707.1 GCA_028717165.1 Victivallaceae bacterium
AGCTTCGCTTATACAGGAAACCTGAGACAAGGCGGAGTGCCGTGTTGTGACGGGACGGATTTCTCATATCCTGAAAACAACATGCAATCTGCGGATTTCTTCTTTAACATAGCAAATGGTGAGAGACCGTGGATTGCGGCTTGCGGTCGTGATGGTTATGGGCTGGTTCAGACATCCACCTCCCTGCTTAGAGGGCGCAAGCTATTCGTATGGGGAATGGGCAGAGGAGGAAGGAAATGGCAGGAGTTTCTGTCAGATCCCGGAAAAGCCTATATAGAAATACAGGCCGGATTAGCTCGAACTCAGTTGGAGCACTTGCCAATGCCTCCTCAAACAGAGTGGGCCTGGACTGAAGCTTACGGTCCGCTCTATGTCAAGCCTGCTTCCGTTCACAGCAAAGACTGGAAGGAAGTGAGAAAATCTACCGAGTCCGCCATAGAAAGTTTAATAGCCGGCCGGCGTCTTCAGGAACAGGACCGGCAGGCTTCGGCGTATGCCTCCCGTTCCCCCGCCGAAATGCTTCAATATGGTTCCGGCTGGGGAGCATTGGAGAGATTGCGGCGGGAAAGCGCAGGGGAGAGGCCTTTCCACGACTCCGGGATGATCTTTCCGGACGCGTCTTTGGGAAGCGAGCAGGAGCCGTGGCTTCATCTTTCTCGTAAGGGAACAATGAAGCGGCCCGAAAATGACAACGCCCCTGTCTCTTTTATGGTTCAACCCGAGTGGAGCGATGCGCTTGAGGTATCTTTGAAAAAAGAGAATGGAGCCCATTGGCTGTCGCTTCTCCATGCCGGGATAATGCGCTTTCATGCCGGAAAGCATAAACTTGCACGCCAGGCCTGGAAAGAGTCGCTGAAATTCCGGCGTACCCCCTGGGCACTTCGTAATCTCGCGATTCTGGAAGGACTATCCGGAAAGCATGGCAAGGCTGCGGAACTCATGGAGGAAGCTTTCCGCATGCGTCCGGATGTTAAGGATCTGGCGGTTGAATGTGCCGCCTCCATGATAAAAGCCGGACAGCCGCGGCGCTGGCTTGAACTGATTCCCTTCATGCCTGCCAAGCTGCGCTTGACTGGACGCCTCCGTCTTCTTGAGGCAAAGGCGGCCTTGGATTCCGGCGAGCTGTTGATAACAGGTAAAATTCTCTCCGAGCGTCTGGTTGTTGACGATCTCCAGGAATGTGAACGTTCCCTGTCCGACATTTGGATCGAGTACCATAAGCAACGTATCGCGAAAGAAGAGAGCATACCGCTTGACGGCAGTCTTCATGCCAGAGTTGTCCGGGAGTTTGTCGTCCCTGAGGAATTGGATTTTCGAATGAGTCCTGCGAAGTAAAACATATATGGTTCTGAAGGAACGGAAAGCATTATAAAACAAGCAGCTTTATGAAATTTGAATTTTTTAAAACAGCAGGAGAAAAATAATGTCCGGAAATCTACTGTTCATATTATGCGTGCTCGGCTTCGTTGTTCAGGAAGCCAGGGCTGAGCTCAACTGGGCTCATCTGCAACACGGCGCAGCCTGTGATTACGTCAAACGGGGAACTTCGACGGCAAAGGAGATAACTCAACCCATAGACGGCGACAGGAAAAAAGGGGGATATTATGGTAAGGACGATTTGTTGATTATCCGTTTTCCTGAACAGAGAAATATCGGCCGGGTAAAAGTGTATAATGCCTTTGCCGTTCGTTCGGGTTCGAAGAAACTGGAATATCAGGATTTCAAAACCGGCAAATGGATATTAATAGGTTCCAGGCCGGAAGGCGAACTGATAAACGATTTCAGCTTTGAACCGGTACTTGCGCAGTCGCTCAGAATAACCGTTCTTTCGGAACAGATAAGTTCAAGACAAAGAGTGCATAGTCTGATAACCGAAGTGGAAGCGCTTGATTCCGGGACAAACGGAACGGAGCCCCGCAAGCTGGACGAACTCCGGCAGGCAGGGGCGAAATTAAGCAACGGTACCGGTGACTGGCTGTTTAATAACGGGGAGTATCTTGTAAAAGAAATAAAGGACTCGGGAATTCTTTTTTCTGATGCGTCCGTTGCGGACGGAACGATTGAAACGGAGGTTTTATTGCCGGGGGGCCGGCTTGGCCGGCAGGCGCAGGCGGGTATTTTGTTCCGGGTTCGCAACCGGGGGAACTCGTGGTATGCCTTTATTATTGTTACCGGAAGTGAAAACAAGGCAATGCTTATTGAAAATGACAACGGGGTCTGGAAACTTATAGCGGAATGCGGCATCAGCCTGAAATCCGGCAAAGCTGATACAATCGGCGTGGAAATCCTTAACAATACCGTTTCCTGCTTTTTGAATGGGAGAAAACTTATTGGCGGCAGGAAGATAAAAATATCCGAGGGGCAATGCGGGATCAGGGCGACGGTTGCGGGAACGAAGTTTACGAATTACAGGCAGCACGAGGTTGAGCGCGCCGCTAGAGTTCAGCTTTTACGGAAACAACTCAAAGACGATCTTGGTGTTTGCGGCGGTTTGATCCGGCAGGCGGCAGCCTTTTTGAAAACATGTTCCCTGC
>JAQUOK010000708.1 GCA_028717165.1 Victivallaceae bacterium
CGGTTTCCCCCGACATCGAGATCAATACGGAAGAGGACCGGGCAGAAGTCTGCACCGCCAAAATAATGAAATATTTAGGCCGGCTCTAAACCGGCCTGGTCACTGAAATCGATAGTCTTATCCGCGAATTTGAGAGTTTCCGTGCGGTGCGTAATAAATATTATGGTCATTTGCCCGTGCAGTCCGGCAATGGATTCATAGATTCGGGATTCATTCTCCGCGTCAAGGGCGGAAGTCGCTTCGTCAAGGAGCAAAAGCTGCGGTTTCCTTATCAGGGTGCGCGCCAGAGCAATCCGCTGTCTTTCGCCGCCGGAAAGTTTTGTGCCGCGATCCCCGACGACGGTATCAAGTCCTTCGGGAAACCGGTTTATGAAATCAGCGGCGGAAGCGAGTTTCAGCACTTCGCTTATTTCTTCGTCCGAGGCTTCGGGCTTCCCCCAGAGGATATTTTCCCGGATAGTGTCATGAAAAAGAAAATTTTCCTGGGGCAGATAACCGACCGCCTGCCGCCAGCTGAGCAGATTGCTGCGGTCTATTTCGATGCCGTCAACGAATATTTGTCCGGAGTCCGGCCGTAATATTCCGCTGAGAATATCGATGAAAGTGCTTTTTCCGGTTCCCGAAGTACCGATTACCGCGATCGTTTTCAGGGCGGGAATTTGAAGGTTGAGGTTTTTTATGTTGAAACCGCCGTTTCCCGCAGTATAGCTGAAGTTGAGATTCCTGATTTCCAGACTCCGGGTCAGTTTCAGCGGCGGGGCGCCTTCGGAAAGCGCCAGATCTTCGCGGCGGCGCTCGGCTCTGGCAAGCAGCGACTCGGCGGCGTCAAATGACGGCAGCATGCCGAAAAGCTGCTGGAAATCAGTCTGGAACGCGGAAATATTGGGAAGCAGCCTGGAAAAGATCACGATGAGCAGCAGCAGCGAAGCCGGCGGCGTATTCAATATGCGAATGGTAAAATAAAGAAATACACAGAGCATGACATTGGTTATCAGGATATAGGCGATTTTTACCCTGGCATTAAGTTTGGCCAGATTGGTCTGAGTTTGAGACATTTCCCCGGCGATCATTCTGAATTTACCGTACTCCCGCTGTTCGGCGCCGTAACTTTTAGCAATTTTAAGACCGTGAACATGATCAAGGAGCAGTGAATATATTTTCGCTCTGGCCTCGCGGACAAAAACGCCGGATCTCACAGAGTGAGGCAGGCATAATTTCAGGAACAAGAAACTCAGCGCCCCGAACAGAAGCGTGAACATTGTCAGTTCGATGGAAATAAACAACGCCCAGACAATATAGATGGCGCTCAGGACAAGACCGGTCAGGATTTTCAGGAAAAAATAAGTTCCGTTACTCACAAGCGGCAGGTCGGTAGTAATGACATGGGTAAGATTGGCGGAATGCTGGGCGGCGATAAACCGCCAGTCGGCAAAAATAACCGCCCGGAACAAACCGGACTGTATATTGCTGATGTAACAATTCCTGATGTCCACGATCAGGATATTCTGCCGGTACTGGATAAAACGGGTAAGAACGATTATCCCGATGAAGACGGCCAGTACGGAAAAAAGGTTCAAAGGCAGCCCGCACATATCAAAAAACTTGAGGAAAAGCCCGGATATCCGGTTTCCCCCGTTATAGCGGGTGAATTCACCGACGCCGGCGGCCGCCAGGAAAGGAATAAGCATAAACACCCCGATTCCCTGGGTAACCCCGGTTATTGCCGAATAGAGAAGCAGCCAGACGATTTTCATGCCTGAAAAAACGGTGAACTCGCGGGTATATTTCAGTAACAGGAGAAAATTATGCTTCATTACGTTACTATCCCATAATTTTGAAATTTTCTTACGATGGTTTTTAATTGTTTAATCTTAAACCTTCAGCTATGCTGATGGTCTGGGAAACGCTTTGCATACAAGAGAGAGTAAACAAGCCCACCCGGAGGATATAGCTTAACTCCTCAAAAGAGAGTGGGAAACGTTGATAACAGTTCAGCGTTCAGCGCTCATACAACGTTCTCTTCGCCCCTGGAGACAGGGGCGGCTACACCTTTCTCATAATATCTATGTCCTCCACGGCTGTCCTCAGCCGTGCCGGGCTTAAACTATGGACAGCAAAAGATAGCCGAACAGAGCCAGGAACTCTAAGCATGCCCAAAAAGGACACAATAAATAAAATTATCCCTTTTAGGGTCACCTTTTTAGCCACCCCTTTGAGGGGTGGTTGTTAACTTCAAAAATCCGTTTTTCACTGAAATCTCTTATTAAACGACGTTATTTTCAATGGTTTTCCTGTTCCTGTTGTACCATCTGACGGTAGCTAAGATAAAATGCAGCGGGTAATAAAGGAAAAATAACCCCGGCGGCAGCGGCAGCATTTCAATGTCAGAGGCGGAAATGCAGTGCTGATTCATAACCTCGGTCAGATAGCAGAAATCTCTTTTCAGTAAGCAATCTTTATAAACCAGACCGGCCTTCCGTTTCATCTGTTTGATATAGGGAGAATCCGGCTTTATTCTTATTTTCCCTGCCGCT
>JAQUOK010000709.1 GCA_028717165.1 Victivallaceae bacterium
CTGTGTGGAGTTTTTTTCAATGCCGGGCTTTTTGAAATCGGTTTTTATTTCCGGTATACCGCCAGAACTTTATTAATGGCGGCGGCGATATCATCGACGTCGCGGGACGTGAAAAACTCACTGACCGGAACTCTTACCGCGCTGGTCAGGACTTCCTCCGCTGCCGGGCACAGGCCAGGCTCATAAGTATAGGTTTTCCCGGCCGCAAGTTCCGCCGGCCAGACGCCGCCGGGGAAGAAGGCTTTTTCGGTAAACATTTTTTCCAGATAAATCGGCCGCGGTATATATCCCGCGACGGCAGAAATGCCTTCCGCGTTCAGGGCCTTAACAAAGTCGTTTATCGAACAGGAGATTTTCCCGGGAATCAGCCTGAACATATAAAACCAGAAAGAACTTCTGCTGTGGGGGTATACTTTGGGAACCGAGATTGCCGCGTTATGTTCTATCTGCCGCGTCAGGGATTCGGCGTGCCGCGCGCGGGTGTCGGTTATCGCGTCTATCTTGTCCAGTTGCGCCAGGGCGACGGCGTATTGCAGTTCGCTCAGGCGGTAACAGGGGGCCAGGCGGAACATGCGGTTGCCGCGCTGAAAACGGTCGTAATATTTATCCAGATAATTATGAATACGGTAAAAAAGTTCCTCGTCGTCGGTAATGGCGAAACCGCCGTCGCCGCAGCTTATATGTTTCGATTCGTTGAGGGAAAAACACCCGGCGCTGCCGATGGTTCCAGCTTTCCGGCCTTTGTAAATACTGTTATACGCCTGGGCGCAATCCTCAATTACCGGGATTTTGTATTCGCGGGCCAGTTCCATGATCTCATCCATTTCGCATGGATTGCCGGCGAGATGAACGACGATGATCGCGCGGGTGCGGTCGGTGATTCTGCTCCTGATGCTTTCGGCGGTCAGGTTGTACGTATGCGGATCGACATCGGCAAATACCGGTATCAGATTCTGGTAAAGAACGCCGATCAGGGTGCCGATATCCGTGATCGGTGAGCTTATTACTTCATAACCGGGAGGAATTTCCAGGGCAGCGACCGCGGCGTGGATGACTGCCGAACCGGAAGAACCGCCGGCGCAGTAGCCGCAGGAAAAATATTCTTTGACCCGGTCGCAGAAACTGTTGACCTTGAATTTGCTCCAGTAACTGAGCCGGTCGTTTGCGAGCACTTCCATGATCTCTTTTTTTTCGGTTTCACCATAACGGGCGCCGCTGCCGAATGGAGTTTCCCGGGTTTTAGGTCCGCCATTGATTGCCAGATTGCCTATATTCATAGTCAAATCCTTATTTAACTGATATTGAACTGATTTTGAACGTTGCCGCCGGTGACGGCATTGAGAATTTTTTCATCGAGACGCGCGTCTTTCAGTTTCATCAAAGCGGGCACAGTATAGAAGAACGGCGTATGCGAACCGAAAACCAGTTGCCGATAATCCACATCCTGCAGTATTGCACGCAATGTATTCAACATTTCCGCGAAAGCGATGTCCGCGCAGATATTGGGAGCGTCGGGTAACAGCTTCTTGAGTTCTCCGAAATAGCAATTCAAGGCAATGATCCGCAATTTGGGAAATTTTCTGCCCAGTTCGTTGATCTCCGCCACCGGTACCGCCGGTATTCGGCAGAATTTGTAATGTTGCCGCTCGTCCTCCTGTCTTACTGCGATAAGCAGAGTAATATTCAAATTTTCAAGGGCGCCGGCCAATATTGCGAATTCCGCGGAGAGGACGCTGTAATCATGGTATCCCGGATAAACCGCGACTGCAGCCGGCAGGGATTGGCCTGAATCCAGCAGTTGCGTGCATTGCGGATAGACGGGATTGACGGTTGGAACCGGAATGAAGTTGTCATTGCCTTTGAAGGCTGCGAACAGTTTGGCGTTGCAGCGTTCCAGATCCGGCGCGAAAGCCGCTTCCGCTGCCCGGATCAGGCCGCCTTCAATGCCGTTGCTGCGGAGGAAACTTTTAAGTTTTTCTGCCGAACCGTACCCTATTTCATAAAACGGCCAGTGTCCCCAGGAAATATTTATGTCAAAGATCATATTTTTAACAGTTCCTTAGCGTTATCAAACAGAATTTTTCTTGTTGTTCTGCGGTTCAGGCCGGCGCCGTATATCCTGCCGAGCTGACAGGCAATATCGCGATACGGCGCATCCGAACCGAAAATAATGCGCGCCGGGCCGAGTCTTCTTAATGCATATTCAACCAGTCCGGCTACCGGTTGGCCGCCGGAAGTGTCGATGCTGACGTTGGGGCAGGGGGCGATATCCTCGATTCCGCGGTAACCGCAGCCTGCCAGGTGAGCCATGACTATTTTTACCCGGGGAAAGCGCCGGCCCAGAAACGCGATGTCGGACGGGTCTGATTCTTCCGGATATTTGGATACGCTTTTGTACCAACTGTGGTGCAGCAGAGGAATTTCCAGTTCTTCAAGCTTTTTCATGATCGGCTCCAGGCGCTCGCTCCGGCAATTCAGCGCCACTTCGAGTTTGACGCCCTTAAAACCGTGCCCGGTTACGCAGCGGTCTA
>JAQUOK010000710.1 GCA_028717165.1 Victivallaceae bacterium
AACATTTTAAACTGCAAACTAACAAGTTTAGCATTTCATTAAAAAATACCGTTTTGTAGAATTTCAATGTTTAAAATAAAAATACATCCCTACCTGCAAAGAGGCTCCTTAGCTTCCATTCTTGTTTAATAGGGTTTTTGTGATATATTAAATTATGAAGGATAAATTCAGGACATTTACAATATGGCGGAAATCATTAAAAATAACAAAATCAAGATTGCATTCTTCGATGCAAAAACTTATGATCGAGACTTTTTTGACCGGGAAAATAAAAACTATGGCTATGAAATCAAGTATTTTCCGGTAAAACTATCTGTCGATACGGCGCAACTGGCTGCTGGATATAATACCATTTGCCTGTTTGTCAATGACGATATTTCCGCTGAGGTTATCAATAAAATTTACGAAAACGGTGTCCGTTTGATTGTTATGCGTTGTGCCGGTTACAACAATGTAGATTTACAGACAGCATTCAACAAAATACACGTTCTTAGAGTACCCGAATATTCGCCGCATGCGGTGGCTGAACATGCGGCCGCACTCATTCTGGCTCTGAATCGCAAGGTTCATAAAGCGTACAATCGCGTAAGGGACAATAACTTCAGCATTGCCGGATTGATGGGATTTGACATGCATGGAAAAACTGCCGGAATTATCGGAACCGGACGGATTGGCAAAATAATGTGTGAAATTCTCCGCGGCTTTGGAATGAAGATAATTGCTCATGATCATTACCCTGATTCAGATTTCGCAATGCGTTGCGGAGTTGAATATCTCGAACTTGATGAACTCTACCGCTGCTCGGATATAATTTCAGTTCATTGTCCGCTGACTAAAGATAATTTTCACATGATAGATTCCGACACCATCAGTAAAATGAAACCCGGAGTAATCCTTATAAACACCAGCCGCGGGCAGTTGGTGGACACTGCCGCGCTTGTTGAAGGTTTGAAAAACGGCCGAATCGGAGCAGCCGGACTGGATGTCTACGAGGAGGAAAGTGACTACTTTTTCGAAGACAAGTCCGATGAGATAATGGTTGACGACCTGCTGGCGCGGCTTACTTCTTTCAACAATGTGATTATTACCTCGCATCAAGGATTTTTCACCAAGGAGGCGCTTGAAAATATAGCGGCGACAACTCTACAAAATGTCGCTGACTATTATGCCGGGGAGCCACTGAAAAATGAAATTTGTTATCATTGCGGAGAATCCCCGTGCCCTAAAGAAAACGAAAATAAGCCGAGTTGTTTTCTCCCGCAATGAAACAAAAATTTTAAGGATGAACTCCGGTTGCATGTAAAGAAGCCTGGAGCTTGTTAACCCGTTCTTTGAGTTCTTTTCCGGCACGGAATTTTATGACCATCCTGGCCGGTATCGTGACTTTCTGCTCGGGGTTATTAGGATTGCGTCCCGGTCTGGATTTACACAATACCGGCTTAAAAACGCCAAAATTGCGAAGCTCGACGGTCCCGCCTGCGGAAACCTCATCAGCAATGCCGTCCAAAGTCATTTGCACAATTTTCATTACATCTTTTTGACGAACTCTGGAGTCCTCCGATATCTTTATTACCAGATCGCGTTTTGTCATCTTCATTATTGCCTCTCTTTTAGCTAAATGCCGCATAATTAGTTTTATATCTTTTGCGGGCACCTGGTTTTCCGGCTTCCATAATGAATCCCGCCTTTAAATAAAAATCCAAGTTCCGGTATATCGTAGACTTGGCATGAATGGCATTCTGCCTATGGGCCCGTTGATAAAGCTCATCCAGCGAATAAACGTCTTCCTCTGAAAAGATTACCTGCAACAACTCTTCTCGTTCCAGTGTGTATTTGCGTCCTTGTTTCTGCAACTCTTCCCGGAGCTTTTTCACATTATCCATATGTTCCATTTTCGTCACCACTACCATTATATTATAATCCTATTAATTCCAAAGAAACCGACAGGTAATAAAAGAAAGTTCGTAAATGAGCGCTCCCTTGGAAAGTTGTTTTTACAATAAGCTGTATAATGGCGCTTGTCCAGTTTTTTTCATGGAAAATTGTCGAGAAACGTTTTTAACGTTTTCCCCGGCGTTTTGACGGATTTGAAGCGGGATAAGTTGTGTTTTTACATGATTGAAAAGAAAACGTAATTTCAAACTGCAAAAATCTGGCATTCACCTCAAAGTCCTTGCCGTTCAGCTTGTTAAACGCCTTTCAGTCAAACTTACCCTCGGTACACCCTGTAGAGAATTTTGCGAAAACAGAGAGAGAAATCCCGGAAAACAAGAGGGTTTTACAGCCTAGCCGGTACACCTGGAATTTGAGGCTAATCTTTTAAAACTCTTTGAAACAAAGGGATATGCAAAAGACAAGGATGTTAAGTTGCAAGTTGTTGAGAATTAAGGACTTAAAGAAGATGGCGGAGAGAGAGGGATTCGAACCCTCGGTAGGGTTACCCCTACGCAGGTTTAGCAAACCTGTACTTTCAGCCGCTCAGTCATCTCTCCGGCAGTTGGTTGCATTGGCCTATAGTATAGCGCCGTT
>JAQUOK010000711.1 GCA_028717165.1 Victivallaceae bacterium
CAAGCTTCCTGAAAAATATATAAAAGACGCTTTAGAAAGCATAGCGTCCAAGCTTAAAGAAAACCCTGAAAAATACATACTTGTTCCCCCGACTGATGAGCAAACCTCAAATATAACCAAGGAGGGCGATAGCGAAAAATAATTTTCATTAAATCAACCCCATTAACCAAATAACAAAAAAGGAATCGAAATCATGAGTTCAGAAGAAAAAAAGGAAATCAAAGGAACCGTCTGGCTTTGGACTGTAATCGGCTTAGTCGCGGGAGCTTGGCTGGGAATGTTTATTACCGGACTTGTCGGGGGAACAGGCTATAGCGGCGGTATAATCGGAGCAGTCGCGATCGGTATCGCGGCTTACCGCAGCAGCAAAAAGAACGGCGGAGGCCCCCCGTCATGGTTGTGGCGTTCAAAGAAAAAATAAACTCATTAATTTCAATAATCTCAAATAAGGAAAAATGAATTATGAAAAAGATGATCTTAACTCTTATGGCAGTATCGTGCATGTTTATAACCGGGTGTGGAAATAATTCACAACTGGAAGAAAGTGCAAAACCTCTTGTATACCAAATATTAAAGGAAGAGTTGGGGCATAACAGCGCGGAGTGCGTAGCCGTCAAAATAACCGAGAAGGTTTCCGATGATTTTTATAAAGCAAAAGCAACCTTAAGTAACGGCAATGATATAAAAATAACGATCCAGCAGAAAGGCGATATGGTATACGTAACTATTCCAAATCAGCAATGAAAGGAACATGAAAATGGAACAGAATGCTGCAAAAGAATGGTATTATGAGGAGGACGGAGCCCGTAAAGGTCCCGTATCTGAAACTAAAATGACGGCGTTAATCGATGATGGTACGCTGACATATGGCAACATAGTTTGGAAAAACGGCATGCCTGAATGGCTGAAACTTGAAAACAGTGAACTGGGAAACCGTCTTAATGCGACACAACCGCCGCCCTTACACGGTGAGTTGGTAAATAATAAAGTCGTATGGGTTCTGGCGTTTGCGCCGATAATCGGGCTCATGCTGGAATACTTCATTGCGGGAGCCGTTCACTGCGATAACGAACAGGCCGCTACTGTTGCCGCCGAAAATGCTGATTTCTGGTATGTAACGCTAATACTCAATATCCTGCTGTGCTGGTGGGATGAAAGACGCCTGGCCAGGGCCGGTTACGATACCGAAAGGTTCAGAGGCTGGGTTTGGCTGGTGCCGGTGTATTTATATCAGCGAGCCAAAAAACTAAAACATAACCTGGCGTATTTTATCGTCTGGATAGTGTGTTTTATACTCGCCGTGTCTGCTTAAAAAATACAAACGCGCCGGGAAATCAGGATAAGGGGTCTGATCTAAAATGAATGCCGTGCATTTCATGTATTTGCTGATTCTTCTGAACATATCCGAACCTTACGAGCACGACAAATGGGGTACGTTCCCCCGGGATATTTTCTTTGAGTTCGAAGCTTATGTTGTTTCATTTGACGGTCCGGATGACAATGACGGAGACGGCAAACCCGACTTTTGGGGGATCCCGGAATTTGTCGCATACGAGATAAGGCGAAAAACGAAAAAGCATTCATTGGCGCGACGTCCCGGATGGAGAACAGATGAAACGCTGTTCAAATCCGGGATAGCGCCGAATGACAAAACTTATGCGGTATCCGGTACCAGCAAACTTCCGGAAGTCAAAACCGCTTTTCGTTTTGTCCGTGGCCATATGTGTCCAAAATCCACCGCCGAAAGGATCAGCGTCAAGGCTGCAATCGAAACCCATATGTTGCTCAATGCCTGTCCGCAACTCCAGTCTCAAAACAACGGTATCTGGAAAAAGCTGGAACAGAAATGTGAAGATATGGCGGATAAATACGGCAGGATATGGGTAATCTGCGGTCCGGTGTTTTTCAATAGAAGTCCTTCTATGTGGCTGGGTCAAAATGGAGAAAAACAAGCCGCTATCCCCGATGCTTTTTTCAAGATCATCATCTGGCAGACAGGCGGCAAGGTTACTCATCAGGCCTACCTCATTCCCAATATCCTGATCAAAACTGAATCCCTGAGTTTTTACCGGACGAAGATTTCCAGAATAGAATCCCTTAGCGGATTAAACTTTCTAACCAGCGCAAAAGGAGGAAATTAAAATGAAGACAGTTCTTTTTATTATTGGTATTGCATTGTTCGGCGGCTTCAACATCTCTGCAAAAGATTGGCAGGACGGCTGGAGGCATACTGCTGAACCTCAACTGGGAAGTGGCAAAAGTAAACTGAGTCAGTACAGGAATTTCGACTTTTATACTCATAAACGCAAAGCTCAATACAGTTTTGAATTGACTGATGCGGATCTGGTTTTCGGTAATCATCGCGAGTATACCAACTATGCGCTGGTTGTCTATGACTATATGAGAAACCGCGCTTTGCTTGCCGCCAGGTTTTTGATTGTAAAGAACACCGACAAGACCAAGCCCGGCAAGTTCAGAGTTACTTTGATTGACATCAAATACAAAAGCGACGAGATCATACCTG
>JAQUOK010000712.1 GCA_028717165.1 Victivallaceae bacterium
TCAAAGACAGCGTCAGCGGAATGTACTTTCCATATATTGTCCCGCAGGAAAACGGCGCCCGCTGCCGGGTCAGTTGGGTAACGCTCAGAACCAGGGAGGGCGGCGGCATAATGGTTATCGCGCCGGAAACCATGCAGTTTACGGTATCGAAATTTTCGGCCGAACAGCTGTATCACGCCCGGCACACCAATGAGTTGCGGCCGGAAGAATATGTTTATCTTTATCTGGATTACGGGCAGCGGGGACTGGGAACGCGTTCCTGCGGGTCGGACACAATGGACAAATACAAACTGAAATCGGGACACTACCGCTTCAATTTGATATTACAGGCGATAAAACCCGGAGAAAAGCCGGATGAATTATACAGGGAATTGCTGCATCTCGATACTTCCCGACCCGTTCGATAATATTAAATCCGATAATCGGCGAGAGCGGTTATTTTGTCCGCTATGTCTTCCGGCTGCGGCAGAATATAGTCTTCCAGAGGAGCGCTGAAAGGAGTCGGAATATTTTTAGCCCCCAGAACTACGGGCGGACAGTCCAGATAATCGAATCCCTCCGCAATTACCCGGCGGACGATTTCCGCGCCGATACCGCATTCGACCGGCGCTTCGTGAACCACCAGCAATTTACCGGTTTTAGCTACTGAATCCAGAATCAGCGGCATATCCAGCGGATCGACAGTCCGCGGGTCAATCAATTCAACGTCAGCTTTCGTCATTTCAAGGGCCTTGAGAGTTTTATGACGCGAATACGACACGGCAACAACCGTAAGCTCCGTTCCGGGCCGGACTATTTCTCCCTGTCCCAGCGGAACTATGAATTCTTCTTCCGGAACATATTCTTTTTCGTAATATAAATTCCGGTTTTCGATGAATATTACCGGCGAATCGTCACGAATGGCGGCTTTTAACAAGCCTTTGGAATCCTTTGCCGTCGCCGGCATGACCACCTTAAACCCCGGAAGGTGCGCAAACCAGGCTTCAAGGCTCTGGGAATGCTGGGCCGCTTCCCGTGTACCGGTTCCCGTGCCGCACATGCGTATGGTTACCGGCATTTTAACCCGGCCGCCCGACATTAAAGACAGCTTGGCGATCTGGTTGCAAAGTTGATCCATCGCAACTCCGACAAAATCCATATACATGAATTCCAGAACCGGACGCACGTTTGGTCGTATCCTCATCCGCGGTGGACTGTGCAACCGGGGTGGTCGCGGCATAGCGGTTGTTTTCGCAAACCATTAGCAGCGGGAGTTTTTTTAAAGCCGCCCCCAGCGCCAGCGGAATGCCGCCGCCGACAATACCGTTACCGCCATAAAACCTTTCGCCGGATTAAACATGTGCATTGAACCGCCGCAGCCGCGGGAACAGCCGCTCCTTTTGCCGAACAACTCGGCCAGAGCGCCTTATATGTCATAGTTGAAATTCCCGCACACTTTATCAGATGCTATTCGGTTATAGAATTACGATAGTATAGTAGTCCCTGAAAAATATCTTTTATGCATACTCTTCGTTAGTTTCAGCCTCGCGTACAACTGTACGCGCTGGCTTTACTGCCATTATGAAGCAAAATAGGATTCGTATAACAGCATAAAAAACTTCACAAGAACTTACCGGAAAAATCCGAATAGCACCTTGTTTTTTGTTCCGCGAAAGTTATTTTTCAATACAAAAAAAGACTATGCCGATTCATAAATGAATAAGGGAAAAAACAAGGGTACGTATTAAAATTCATGGATAAATTATTTCATTTTTTACTGGCAGTTATCGTTGTCGCCCTGGTTCTGCTGACGGCAAGTTACTGGCCTTGGGAATGGGAATATCCGACCTGTAATGCCAAGAGCGTGTCCGGAAACTTGGCGGATTATTTTAACTTTGACGCTCCCGTCTGGCAGGAAGTTGAACCGTATCCTCTGCAAACCGATACGTCGTCCGGAGAAAGCGGAGATATAAAATTTATTCATTGCGGTTATGACTTATTGTGTTCAGCCAGACTGTCCGACTCCAATATTGTCCAGCATGGTAATTCAAAAAAACTTTTATGCCGCAGCGGAGATGTTTTGGAAATTTTCCTGCAAGCTGAAAAGCAGTTGTGTTACTGGGAAATACACTTTGCTCCTGACGGGCGAACCGACATATTGTTTTTTCCAGTGCAAGGAGACAGGTACGGGCAAATAAAACTTGATGGACTTAAGACAGAAGTCAAACTGGACGGAACGCTGAATTTGGATACGGATCATGACCGGGGCTGGCGGCTCTTGGCGGCAATTCCATTAGATGAATTGTATCAGCGGGGCGTATCTATTACGGGACTTCCATTACATCCGGAAAAGGTTCCAGCCAAGTGGAAAATTACGGTCGGACGCTATAACTATCTCGACCCAAACTTGAAAAGCTATGAATTATCACAACTTATCAAGATAACGGCTAAACCTAATTTTCACCAGCAAAAATCATGGGTAGTTCTGCGAATGGATAACTAAAAAAAAGAATGGCTCCGGCGGCTGGATTCGAACCAGCGAC
>JAQUOK010000713.1 GCA_028717165.1 Victivallaceae bacterium
GGCCACGATGAAGCGGCCGGCCCTGGTCGCGGAGCCCACGGTCCTGAACGCGGCCGAAGTTTTTTCCGGTTTTCTTTTTTACCAGTTTTCTGCGCGGGATCGGCAGCAGCCGGCAGGCTGTCAAGTGGGCGTGAATGCAGGAAATCCGGAAATTATCCGGAAATGGTTTGAAATGCGAAATTCTTTTTTCCGGCGTTTCGTACCAGGTACGGACATCGACGCCATGAAATTCCAGACCCGCCCATGCAGCGCGTACCAGAACTTCGGTTTCAAAATCATAATGCCGGCACATAAATTTCAGTTGCGAAATGTATTTTACCGGATAGGCCCGGAAGCCGCTCTGGCAGTCATCTATTTTCAGCCCGGTTTCAACCTGCATCCAGAAATTCGCGATCGCGCGTCCGCGTTTGCTCGATTTGGTGACATGGGGCGCGGAAAAATCCCGGCAGCCGATTATCATGGAGTAAGCGTTCTTTTCCATAAAAGGGAAAAAAAGCGGTATGTCCTCCGGGTAATGCTGGCCGTCTCCGTCAATGGTGACCATATATTCGGCGTCCCGTTTCGCCAGAAAATCGAGCGCGCTGAGGAGCGCCGCTCCCTTGCCCCGGTTTTCCGGGTGCCGGATGAGTTCGATATCGCTCCCCGCGAACAACGCTTTCAGATCCGCATCCGTGGAACCGTCGTCTACTATCAGCACCTTATCCAGCGCTTTGCGGCAGCGTTCAGCGACGTTCCTGATCGTTCCCGCATTGTTGAAAACCGGGATCACGCACCAGACTTTGTTTTTCAGTTTTTCCGGTAAAGTATTTGCCGTCATCGTTGTTGCCCCGCGGACTGCGTCAGGTTTTTTATTTTACTGTAGCCGATGCGGTGAATCATCTGCAGTTCATCGTTCTTCGCATGCGGCGGAAAAATGCAGTATTTCACGTTCCTGAAGCCTTCCGTTAAAGTCGCTTCCAGCCATTTGCGGCCAAGGCACGGTTCGACATAATAAACCGCTTCGAGCATGTTGTGGTCGCCGGAAATCATCCCAAGTCTCCTGGCTCTCCGAGCCAGCAGTGTTCCCGGAAGAATCCTTATCCCGGTAAAAACCGTCGAAGTGACCCAGTCCAGGGAAAGAATATTCCTTATGCCCTCGCGGACGCTCTCTTCCGTTTCGCCCGGGCCGCCGAATACAAAACTGTTGCTGATGCTCACCTGTTTCCTGTGCAGCAGTTTGCAGAGTTTATAAATATCCTCGAACAAAAACGCCTTGCCCAGGCCTTTCAGGGCGGTATCGGACGCGCCGTCCCCGCCGACGTCCGCCCAGCAGAAACCGGTACGCACCATCAAATCAATGGCTGCTTCCTCCAGCCGGTGCGGGGAAATAAATGCCGTCCAGGGAATTTCGATTCCCCGTTTTGCCATAAGTTCCAGCAGTTCCAGATATTTCCCTTCGTTATCGTTGAATACGGAATCCACGAAGTAGATCAGGCCGGCACCGTATTTTTCCTGCAGCAGAATAATATCCTCTACGACTTCTTCCGGCGGACGCGGGCGGATCCGGCAGCCTTCAAGCCGGGGATAAGAACAATAAACGCATTTGAATGTACAGCCGCGCTTGGTCTGAACCGGGATCATGTGGGTACGGTCATGATAAAATTTTACTATTTCCGGGTCGTAAAAAGCCCCGCCGGGGATTTTTACCGCTTTGCGGTTCAGGATGGGAATTTTTTCGTCCGAAGCCAGATTATTGAGAAGTTCCACTGCTGCCGCCTCGCCTTCCCCGGCAATCCCGTAATCGGCTTTCGTCAGGTTCAGCATTTCGTCCGGCAGCAGGGTAAAACCGGAACCGCCGAGAAAAACCGGGAAATCGCCCAGCGTCCGTAAAAAATCCACCATTTCAGCCGCGTCAGTGAAAAACCGGTCGTTTTTCCGGGCGCTGTTGACGCTGTCGATATTGCGGATGCTCAAACCGGCGATTTCCGGGGAAAATTCCTTTACCGCCCCGGCAAGACGTTCAAGCGATGCCCCGAGAGTCAGAAAATCAAGCTGTTTCACTTCATGTCCGGCCTTCATCAAGGCTCCGGCAAGCACACTCATTCCCAGCGGATAAACCACATAGGGATCGCTGCAGGTGTTGGCCGATATCAGTAAAACTTTCATTGTTTTAGAACCTTCGCGCGGCGCAGACGGATTTCCAAAAGGCCGCGACGCCGTTTCCCGTATCCAATTCAGAATAATTCAAATTGTCCTCTCCCGGCCCGAAAACAAAAGCCGCGACCGTCTCAGCGTCGCTCAATACCAGCGTTGCTTCGGAAGCCTCGCCGCTTTCGAGCAGCATCCTGGTTTCTTTCAGCGCCGGGCTTATCTGTTCGTTCGCATTGAAAGCGCAGAAATACTGCGGGCCGTGCAGATCGCAGGCGATCCCGGCCATTGCGCCGGGAGCCGTTGGCAGGGTACAGACAAACAAATTGCCGCGCCCGATTGTTCTGCCGTGTGCGGCGTAATCCTTGAAATAATTCAGGTTCGCGCTT
>JAQUOK010000714.1 GCA_028717165.1 Victivallaceae bacterium
CCTGCATAGGAGAGTAGTACATAAGAATACGGTATATGGTCCCCTTCTAAAAAGAGGAAATCCGATATAATAATAACTTGACTACCTTATCCAAATTGCTGAAGTAAATTTTTTGGGGAAAATATTCTCACATGGGGGCTTTTGCATCAAACTATATGTATAAATTGTTGATTATCAACGAATGATTGTATTATTTCGCTTATTGCCGAAGTCTCAAATTCAAGTCTGCCTGTTGTGAAGTTTCATAGGAGTAACCTTTGTCCGGGAAAAATTGAATCCCGAATGGATTAAACAATTTCTTCGGATAGGGAAAATGGTATTTCGATACTCTGCATATTTTTCAATTGAACTATTACTCTCACAAACAACGCGGATACATTGCAAATTTATTAACTGAATCTTATTCCGAACAAGTCGGCATCTTTTAAAACAAACCTCAATCGTATTGGTTTCGCGGCAAAAGCGCTTAGATCAGCACCCTCCTTCCAGGCAACTGTCCGCTCAATTTCATCACCTGCAATTTCTTTACACTCTTCTATAGTATAACCGGAGACGGGTATGCCGTCAGCAGTTTGTATTTCGACATATACTTGTCCCGAGGCGCTGGTACGATAATTTATCTTCAGCGTTCTTCCGGAAAAGATCAGCGGCTTAGAAAGCGCCTCTCCTCCCTCCCAGGGAGCTGTAATTGACGCAAAGCCGTCAGTACGTAAAAGCAACCTTTCAATATGCCATGAACTTTGCATGTAATTACGGGCGACAAATAGCATTATCCGGTTTGGGTCCCGGTCACATGGAAGAATACCGGTTGCCGGATAATTAGTGCGGGAAACCCAATTTGACATTCCCGGCCCCGGCCTTATGAACACCTCCATAAAGGTGCGGTCATAATGTTCTGAACCGGCACGGCTGCTAAGCAGCACCACATCCGAACAGTCGTTGCCATAAAACGCTCCATGCGACATTTTCAGGTCGATTGCGCTGATTTGGGAATCGGTCAATATTCTTTTCCCTTCCATAAAACGCGCAGCAGGCGCCAGGTAAATATGGGGAGCCCGAAAATAAGGCTGGGTATTGTTGGTATAAAATTGTTCCCGATGCAAATTCCCGTAAGTCATAGGAATTGATTCAGACCAGGTAAAAAGGTCTTTTGAGCCGGTTCTGGCCATCGATCGGTAACCGTTATCCCCGACAGATTCATACCAACGATAATATAATAGGTATTGCTGTTCAATTTCACTCCAGAACATCGTATTACCGCCATCAAAACAATTCCTCAAATTACTGATAAGTTCCGGCTGCGGATCAAGTTTGCGAAAAGAAAAACCGTCCGCCGAGACCCAAAACACAAGGCGCTTAGCCCCTTGAGGGTCATGATATGCCGTATATTTTTCACCGCTGACAGATTCACAGGAAATCGCCTTGATTTTTTCATCTTCAGGGACGCCCGGACGGGTGTCAAGCCAGGGAGTTGCCATAAAGCTCCGGGCCGCTTCGTCGGCAGCGATATTATTTTTATACAGCCCATTATATTTTACAAGGCCGATATCCGGTTTACGCCAGACAATGCCATCCTCGCTGACGGCGACACAGAGCATTCCATTTTCGCACTCCGGCAAAAGAGACATGGCACGGTAATACATAAAATACTGCTTCCCGCAATGGAAAACCGATAACGGGAAATTAGCCGGGCCTTCCCAGTCCCTGTCAAGCTTGACAGCCACGCCGCCGGAAACCGGCTCATGAAGAGTCAAACGAGTATTTTCCAGTCGGTCAATAAGACAGCGGTCTACAAACAGTTCCAGACGATTACCTATATTTACCGCTTGTTCCCGCAGTGATCCGGCAGTTATCTTTGTCGTTGTCCGTTTTTCCATCGTTTTCATAAATCTCGCGTAATATTTCCTTTTTTCGGTTTTTCCATACGGAACGGGTTAATTTATCGGGGTTGTTTTTACAATTAAAACTGCCCGTTTCCAATTGTCTCCAATGTCGGTTTCAATATATTTATAACGCCGATCACTCCATTCTTTATAATCGTCCCGGCACAGCGGAGCGTCATTTAATAATACAACTTGCAGCTTGGCATCAATATCCAACCTCATACGCAGCGCCGCTGAAGTCAAACCATCAGCGCTTAACCGATCAGGTAAAACATGTTTACGGAATCCCGTACATTCCTTTCTTTCCGCCTGCCGGTTCACCGCAACCATATCATTCCATGCCGTTACCGGGAATTTCCAGTTTTCCCCTAATAGTTCAAGGGTGTCCGTTACCTTAACGCCTTTGCTTTCAAAATATTTGAGAGCAAACCCGAGATTTTCCGCCTTTTCCAGTTCTTCAATATCCTCAGGGCAACACGTTACGAAAGTACAATTTATCCGGGCGTCGCGCATTGAAAGCCCCATTGTAATAACGCCGGAATTGCGCCAGAGGATCACCCGGCTGTTTCTTCTTTCAAGAGCCGTGGAACCTGAGGCGCCAAGTAAATTTCTCGGTATTAGATCGGAAGAGC
>JAQUOK010000715.1 GCA_028717165.1 Victivallaceae bacterium
CCGGCGATTGCGGAACTCAACCCCGGAACCCAACTGCCGGCAATGCCGGTTACCGTCGTTCACCGTTCCGACGGTTCAGGTACCACCTGGATTTTCACTACTTACCTGAGCCAGGTGTCTCCTGAATGGGCGAAACAGGTAGGCAGCGGTAAAGCGGTAAAATGGCCGGTCGGCGTCGGCGGACAGAAAAATCCGGGCGTAGCCAATAATGTCAAAAAAATTCCCGGTTCAATCGGCTATATCGAATACACCTATGCGGTGGAATCGAAAATTCCTGCCGTCCAGCTCAAAAATAAAGCCGGCAAATTCGTTAAACCCGACCTGGCCAGTTTCCAGGCCGCCGGAGCCAGCGCCGACTGGGAAAACGCTCCCGGCTATTATATGGAGCTCACCGATAAACCGGGCGCCGCTACCTGGCCGATTACCGGCGTAACGTATATATTGATCTACAAGGAACAGCGCGATATTGCCAAAGCCCGGGCGCTTCTGAAATATTTTGACTGGTGTTATAAGGAAGGGGCCGCGGCAGCCGCGAGACTGCAGTATGTGCCGATCCCGAAATCAGTAGTGGAAATGGTCGAAAAGAACTGGGCCGGAGAAATATGCGCTGACGGTAAAAAAGTATGGCAACCGTAAAAAAGCAGTTTTTCAATCCCAACGCGTTAGACCGACTCTTCCGGATTATATGCGTATCGGCCGCTTTGCTGATATGCCTGATACTGGCGGGGATACTGGTGCAGCTCTTTTATTACGCCCTGCCGGCGGTCAGAGAATTCGGATTCAATTTCCTTATTTCTTCAAACTGGGACCCCGTAAACGACATTTACGGGGCTCTTCCCGCAATAACCGGGACTCTGCTGACTACGGCGACCGCCCTGGTAATTGCCGTGCCGGTAAGTTTCATAGTTGCGATGTATCTGGTGGAAAACGCTTCCCCGTACGTGAGCGCCCCCATAGGTTTTGCCTTGGATCTGCTGGCGGCGGTTCCAAGTATTATCTACGGAATGTGGGGTCTCTTTGTTTTCGTTCCTTTCATGCAGAAATGGATCAAAAACCTGACGGGGATTACCTGTAACGGTTTCGGTTTTTTGACCGGCGGCATTATTCTTGCGCTGATGATACTGCCGTTCATTTGCGCGATCATGCGCGACGTCTTCAAGATGGTGCCGCCGGTTCTTAAGGAAGCGGCGTTCGGGGCAGGCGCCACTCACTGGGAAGTTACCTGCGACATAAATATGAAATACGGCGCCGGGGGACTGCTGGGGGCGATATTTCTCGGCCTCGGCCGTGCGGTCGGGGAAACCATGGCCGTACTGTTCGTCATCGGCAATATCCAGGCTATGCCGCAGTCGCTGTTAAGCAGCGGGACGACTATTGCCGCGACGCTGGCGAATAACTTCAGCGAAGCCGAAGGTATTTTAAAAAGCGTTTTGTTTGAACTGGGGCTCATCCTTCTGGCAATATCCCTGGCGATTCAGATTATCGCCCAGCTGTGGCTTAACCGCGTAAGGAAACGGATGGGGGAAAAGTAATATGAAAAGACGCGGAATATTATTCAGGAAAACTCTGAATACGGCAATAAAACTTTGTTCGGTTTTCTGCGTTACGGCGGCAGTCGCGGTACTTGTCTGGATTCTGTATACCGTCTTGCGCTCCGGGCTGCAGGCTTTCAACTGGTCGTTTTTTGCGGAATCCACCAAACCTTACGGCGTGGAGGACGGCGGTATCGCCAACGCGCTCCTGGGGACTTTGTTCATTACCGCGGGAGCCGTGATCATGAGCGTTCCGCCCGGCCTGTTCGGCGGTATTTACCTTTCGGAATTTGACCGCGACAGCAGATTGAGCCGGACGATAAGGTTTTCGGCGAACGTCATGATGGGAATTCCTTCGATCCTGTGCGGCCTCTTCGTTTACGCGCTGCTGGTCTGCAATACCAAACACTTTTCCGGTTTTGCCGGGTCGCTGGCGCTGGCGGTGATCATGTTCCCGGTAGTTTTGCGGACCAGCGAAGACATGTTGCGGATGGTGCCGAATTCGCTGCGGGAATCGGCCCTGGCTTTGGGGACGCCGCACTGGGCGGCGGTTTTTACCATTGTCTGCCGCGCCGCCAAGAACGGCCTGCTTACCGGCGTTCTGCTGGCGATCGCCCGGGTCGGCGGCGAAACCGCGCCTCTGCTCTTTACCGCTTTGTGGAGCGATGACTGGCCGTTCAGCTTTTTTTCGGAGCCGACGGCGAACCTGACCGTAACCATAAATGAATATGCGACCAATTCGCCGTTTGAGGTTATGCATACCAGGGCCTGGGGAGCGGCTTTGATCATCTGCATAGCTATTCTGGCGCTTAATATATTCTGCCGGAGCATTTTAAATTATAAAAGGGGAAATTAGGATTTCATGTTTGACCAGGAAAAAGATAAAGTCAAAATATACAGCCGCAATTTGAATTTCTACTACGGCGGTCATCAGGCGCTCTTTGATAATAATCTGGATATTCTCGAACAGCGGGTAACTG
>JAQUOK010000716.1 GCA_028717165.1 Victivallaceae bacterium
TAACAAGCTGTTAATCAACGGCTGGGTAAAATGGGCCTTGTCTCAGGAGGAGGCAGCGAAGTTTATAGCCTTTGTCAACGGATTCCGGGAACTTGTGGAAGCTGTGATTTATTATGAGGAAACCAGCGACTGCATCTACGGTAAATTCATCTATCAGGATTGTGTCCTGGAAGATAACTTCATCCCGGCTAACCATAAAATCTGGGATAAGAATTCAGAGGATGATGACTACGACCATGAACTCGAAAAAGCCTTGGAACTTGGCGGCATCATCCAAATAATAAATTGACGGAGACGCGATATGAGTACAAAAAACTTCAAATGCCGGAAGTGCGGTGGAGATTCGCTTGATGAAGTTATAAGCGGAGCCATTGTCGCCATTCGGGTAACAGCAGTGCTTGAATGTCTTTCGGATGATCACTGCGACTGTGATTACGATCAGAGCCAGAAGGAAATCGGCAGCGGGAAAATATCCCATTACCAATGTAGCTCATGCGGACATATTCTATCTGAAGCTGAATTGACGGCTTTGGAGGAAAATCATTAAAACAAAAAAATAAACACGGAGAACGTTACCATGCTAAGAAAATATTACACTTGTTATTCAAATTCGAAAATGAAAAATAAACTTGCGAAAATATTCTCACGGATAAGCCAAAAAGCTTTCCGGGAGGTGCTCACGCTGATGGTTATGCTTAAAGGCGATAAAGTTCCAACCTTCGCGAAGATATCGATCATGTGCGTCCTGGGCTATTTGATCTGCCCGCTTGACGCTATACCGGATTTTCTTCCGGTCGGATTGCTGGATGATTTTGCGGCAATAACTATTCTGCTGACCGAGATGTCCATCTACAAAACGGCTGAAATCGAAGAAAAAGTCGATGAAATAGCGGCGATGTTTTGATCTGCTGACGTGACCGCAGTGTGAAATGCATTTGCGGTCGCGTTTATTTCAGGCGGTCAATCCAGTAAAGTGGCCTGCGTGCACAATGACAAATCGCGAGAACAACTATTTCACTGTCATCAATACAGTAGATTATTCTGAAGCCGAACCGTTTAATCTGGTATGCCCGGGTATCCGGGTAGATGGTGGGCCATGCTTTATGGTGCTTGGATATCTGTTGGAGTCCATGATTTATTTCTTCAATGAAATCATCCCCAAGACCTGCCTGATCATCATAATAAATCGCGGCATTACGGAATTCTCCACGAGCCAGTTCATGGAAAATTATTTTCATTTACGCCGTGCCGCCAGTTCCGATTTTAAGTCTTTGATTACTTTATCGGCAGGATAAGCCTTGCTTTTTCCAGCTTTATAGGACTTAAAACGTTTCTGAGCTTCTTCCCCCCAGACTTTATCAAGTTCACTGCTTGATAAAGCAAATCGCCTTTCCAGATGGCTAAGGAGAGTTTGCTGATCCTCTGAAGGCAGTAAATCAACTTCGTGTTCTATTTGTGTTAAGCTTAAAGACATTTTGTCTGACTCCATGGTTATTAAATAAATTATAGCACTTTATCGGGAAGATTTCAAGAAAAAATTGCAGTGATACTTTAAACGCTGGAAGACCAGCAGAAAATTCTATCGCAATTTCTATATTACGGTGTGAGATTTCAAGTTTCGCCGCGAACAAATATAGAGTCGGAAGTAGCTACGCTGATGGAAGATTTCAAGCTGAACCGGTCGTTCGGCTATTGAAATGCGAAATCAGCGTGCTATTTTAAAAATAATCATAACAAAACTAACTGAGGAATATTTATAGAAGTAAATAACTCAACATTAACAATTAAATAACGTAAACTTTGACAGAGTTTCGATGAAAATTCACCACTTTTCTCGGATAGAAAACAATGTCGAAAGGATTACGCCTATTATTTGGGCGTAGTCTCTTCGTATTTCTATCCGGGCGTTGTGGTGATGCCTTCATCGAGTGCGAATTGGCTGCGCCCTTTTTGTATCTGTCGGTTTGAGGAGAAGACATGAATAAGACAGATACGCGTAATTGCCCACATTTTTATATTTCAAAACAGAATTTCTACGCCCTGCATATTTCATGCCCTATCCCTGCTTTCAACTCCAGTTGAGAATTTATTACATAATCCCATAACAAACCAGGATGAATCACTATGGATAAATAGAACGACGGTCCGCCTTCATGGGTCCGGCGTTCTAGAAATAAACAGCATTATTATATTCAACAAAAAGCAAAAAATAAGAGGAAAAATGAACTATGAAAAAGATGATTTCAGCTCTCATAGCAGTAACCGCATCATGCATGCTCCTAACTGGGTGCAGTCCTTCAACTCCTATGGGTTCGGATAGCGACGTTAAAAAATTGGTTATCGAAATAGCACAGGATGAATTGCGTGCTCAACTGACCACCGCGATGTATACGCGAATAAGCCATATCCCCGTCAATGTGATTGGTACAAAAGTTACTTACGCGGGATTGAAGGCGAAAGTTAAAAGTGATAAAAGCGCCAGGGAAACCATCGAAAAGGTCGATGAAATAA
>JAQUOK010000717.1 GCA_028717165.1 Victivallaceae bacterium
ATTGAAATATTTGAACTCAAACGGCATGGTTTTCCCTTGTGCTGATAGACAGGTTTTTCAGGGACATTGAAACGGATTATATAATAACCGATAACCTGGCCGGGGCTTTTGACCTGGTTTCCTATCTCATTTCCCTTGGCCACAAGAGAATCGGCCTTATCGGCAGCCTGGGTACTACTTCCGGCAATGACCGTCTTGAGGGGTACAAGAAAGCGCTCAGCAGAAACGGTTTTATTGTCGATGAGGATTTGATCTTATCGCTTGATCCTAATAAATTCGCCAGTTCCCAGAGGGAGCCGGAAAGCGGCGGTTATGCCGAATGTAAAAAACTTTTAAATCTGAAATCGCCGCCTACTGCGATTTTTGCTTCGTGTGATCCGCTGGCTTATGAAGCCGTTCGCGCCGTCCGGGATCTCGGTTTGAAAGTCCCCGAAGATATTTCCGTAGTCGGATTTGATGATTTGAAGTTTTCCGCTTTTATTGATGTTTCCCTGACGACAATGGCGCAACCGTTCCGTGACATTGGAAAGACCGCCATGCGTATCCTGCTTGATAAGATCGAGGGTAAAGATAAGGAAATCCGGCAAATAATCCTTAAACCTAAACTTATTGTCCGGAAATCCGCGGCTCCGCCCAAAACAGCTAAATGAGTTTCATCCGTCCGGGATTTATACAATATTCATATTTTCGATTTTCCCTTCGGCGCATAATTTTATGTTGTCAAGCGCGGCGCGGGCCATTCGTTCGCATGCTTCAAGCGTACTGCTGCCGAGATGAGGGGTCATAATAACCTTTTCCAGTAAGCGCAGGTCCTTGTCCGAGCTTTGCGGAAAATACGGTTCCGTTTTGAAAACGTCCAGTACCGCTCCGCCGATCTTACCGTTTTTTACCGCGTCGTGTAAAGCGTTTTCGTCCAGGATACCTCCCCGCGCCGTGTTTATCAGGCACGCGGTGTTTTTTAACATTGCGAGCCGCCGCGAATTTATAAAATCCCTCGTGGCCGCAGTCTCCGGAATGTGCAGTGAAACGAAATCGGCGTTTTTTACCGCCTCAGTGAAATCACAGGTAAAAGCATCAAAAGGTCCATTGTCCGCCGGCGTAATTATGTCCGAACCGATAACGTTCATACCGAAACCGGATTTGGCGATCCGGGCGACTTTGCGGCCGATATTGCCGCAGCCGATCACCGCCAGTGTTTTTCCGGCAAGCTCCATGCCAACCCGGTTTTTCCAGCAGGAATTTTTATTATCCGCGGCGCAAACCGCCAAATGCCGGGCGGCGGTCAACAGCAGTCCCATAGCGCATTCGGCGACGGAATTATCCAGCACTCCGGGGGTGTTGGTGCAGTAAATCCCCGCGGCCGTCGCCAGGGTTTTGTCGATACCGTCGTGTCCGACCCCAAAACGCGCGATAACGCCGTTTCGGGGCAGCGCGTCATACAACGGGCCGAGGTATTTATCGATCCCGACAATTACGTATGAAATGTGATTAGTTTTAACGAAAGCGGCCAGTTCGGCTTCCGGCGCGGGGGCGCAAAAACATTTGAAACCGGCGGCGCTTTTGAAAATATGCGACGCCTTTCCGTATTCCAGTTCGGTTACTGCGACTTTAATCATTTTGCATCATCTCCAACGCCTGTTTCGCGCCGTTTGCCAGGAATACGGTATCCATTCCCAAGGCCAGAAGATGAAATCCCTGCTTAACGGCGGAGTCAACATTTTCCGAGTTTGGGATAACGATATGCGCTCCTGCGGCCTTATGGTATTTTTTACAGGCAATTGCAACCGTTGAACAGGCTTCCTTAACAAGGGGATTATCAGTCTGCCCGGCAATTCCGTACGAACCGCTCATATCATAGGGGCCGATAAACACTCCGTCTACGCCGTCCGCCTGAAGTATTTCGTCTATGTTTTCAACCGCTTCTCTGGATTCGATCATAACAATAACCGCAATTGCTTTATTGGCGTTTTTGACATATTCAGAGAAATCAACGCCCCAGTTGTTGCCGCGATGGAACGCGAAACCCCGGACGCCTTCCGGCGGATATTTGGCGGCGGCGACTGCTTTGGCCGCTTCTTCGGCGCCGTTCACCAGCGGAACTATTATCCCGGCCGCGCCGAGATCGAGCGCGCGGCGGATGGGCAAAACCGCGTTTTCTTTCACCCTTACCAGCGGCAGGCAGTCAAACTGCCGAACCGCCCGGCAGAAATCGCCGATTCCGGCGTCTTCGGCTTCCCCGTGTTCACAATCCAGGACAACGAACGAAAATCCGGCCCGCGCCATTATTTCGGCGCTTGCCGGGTGCCCGATCTGGCACCAGCCGCCGAGTGTCGGGACGGAAGGTTTCTTTATTTGTTCCAAAGTATTTTCAAACCAGTTCAATTTTTTTCCCCAATAAAAAGAATTTTCTTTCCGGATACCACAAAATTATGCCGTTATGGTTAACAGTTGTACTGGCGTACATCGCCAAATCGGCTCTGCCTCCGGGGCCCAGCCTGACGCCCTGGTTA
>JAQUOK010000718.1 GCA_028717165.1 Victivallaceae bacterium
TCTCCAGACGCGACAGGGATCCGATATTGAACAGCACGCCGAGCGATTTTACCTGCCGCATTTCCTCATCGGTAACGTTATTGGCGGTATAAATAATACGGTCGGGCGGAAACCCGGCTTTCAGCGCCAGCATGACGTCGCCGGGGCTTACCGCGTCAATCCCCGCCCCGGCCGCCTGCAGGGCGTTCAGGATGCAGAGGTTATAGTTGGCCTTCATGGCGTAATGTATTTTCAGTCCGGGCCATTTGATAAAATCATATAGTTCGCGGTAACGCTGCACGATCATATCCCCGTCGTATACGTAAAGCGGCGTTCCGTATTCGCGCGCAAGTTCCAGTAATAAATTCCTGTTCAGGCTCATGAATAAATCCCTGTATTTTTATAATGATTTATGCTAAAACAAATTAACATATAGTTATTTGAGTAAAAAACAATATTTTTTCAGGCGATTTAAAAAATTTAAAGAGTAAAAGTTGTTGAAAGCGAATTGGGAGCCGGAGAAAGCAACTTTAAAAAAATAAAAAAACGTTAAAAATACGGCAGAAGACTTGAATATTAACAATAACTGTCTACTTTTTGTTGACACTAAAACCCCAATTAAACAATGGAGCTAAAAAAATGACAAAGGTTTTTGATGTTGTCAAGCCGGGCGTTCTTTTCGGCGACGACGTACAGAAAGTTTTTGCGATCGCAAAGAAAAATGAATTCGCCTTGCCGGCAGTAAACGTTGTCGGTTCAGATTCGGTCAACGCCGTTCTCGAAGCCGCCCAAAAAGCCAACTCTCCCGTAATTATCCAGTTTTCAAACGGCGGCGGCGTTTTTTATGCCGGTAAAGGTTTGAAACTCGAAGGCCTGGAAGCCAGTATTGCCGGCACTATCTCCGGCGCGCATCACATTCATATGATGGCGGAAAAATACGGCGTCGCGGTAATCCTGCACACTGACCACTGCGCGAAAAAACTCCTGCCGTGGGTAGACGGCCTCCTGGATGCCGGCGAAAAATTCTATGCCGCGCACGGCAAACCTCTTTTCAGTTCGCACATGCTCGACCTGTCCGAAGAACCGCTCGCGGAAAACATTGCGATTTCCTGTAAATACCTCAAACGCATGAGCAAAATCGGCATGACCCTGGAAATCGAACTCGGCTGCACCGGCGGCGAGGAAGACGGCGTCGACAACAGTCATCTCCACGCTTCCGCGCTCTATACTCAGCCGGAAGACGTCGCGCTGGCTTATGAAAAAATGATCGCCATCAGCCCGTGTTTCACCATCGCCGCTTCCTTCGGCAACGTCCACGGCGTTTACAAACCGGGCAACGTTGTCCTGACCCCGAAAATTCTCGACAATTCCCAGAAATACATCGAGAAAAAATTCAATACCGCCAGGAACCCGGTCAACTTTGTCTTCCATGGCGGCTCAGGTTCCAGCCCGGAAGAAATCAAGGAAGCGATCTCTTACGGCGTTATAAAAATGAACATCGACACCGACACCCAATGGGCTACCTGGAGCGGCATTCTGGAATTCTACAAAGCCAACGAAGCTTATCTTCAGGGGCAGCTCGGCAATCCGGAAGGCCCGGACAAACCGAACAAAAAATATTACGACCCGCGCGTCTGGCTCCGCAAAGGCCAGGAAGCAATGGTCGCCAGGGTAATAAAAGCGTTCGAAGAACTAAACTGCATGGACAGGTGCTAGTAGTCAAACATTCTAATGTCCCCTTCGCCCCTGGAAACAGGGGCGGTTGCATTATTTGTTTTCTACTCGTGTCGTCCGAGGCGGCTAAGGCCACAGGTCGGTTTATACCTGACCTTGACGGTGTACAGTCCGGGATGTTCTTAAAAGAGCATTTCTCTTTAAAAACTAAGAAAAAGGGAGGATCCAGAAATGCAGGACAAAAATCAATTGGACAGGCAGACAGAAGGAACTGCAATTAGACGGAAATTTTATGAAAAACCGTTAGTTGAAGTTTTGACGATGAATGACACGGAAGCGGGTATCATCTTAGGAAGTGGGGATACAACCAGCCCAGGTTTTGACAGTTAATAAGCTGAACCGCAAATTTATCAACTGAATCTGGTACATTTGAACCTGAGTTAAAGCGAGTAACGCCCCGGGAAAACAGGCTTGACCGTTTCATGGTAAGTTAAAGTCCGCGAGTATCGAAGATTTTATCTGCGGTACTTGGTGCTTCGCTGTTAAACTATGTGACCAACCGGTCGTTGCGGTATTTAAAGAAATAATGGAATTATATTGTTTTAATCTGAACAAGCCGGATAATGCGTGTAAGAGTTTGCTGATTCGTTCTCACCTGTTTAACCGGGCCGACCTTATTGCAATAACCGGTTTGTCCGATTCAAAAAGTTTTAGCGATGAGGAAATATTTAGAGAAGGCTTCAGCCGGTACGGAATAGATTTTTTTCGGCGGATAGATGGCAGTTTTGTATTTATCGACATAAATGAACAGGAGCGGAAACTGACTGCCGTCAACGGCCCTGATGCCACGACAT
>JAQUOK010000719.1 GCA_028717165.1 Victivallaceae bacterium
CTAGATATATTTCATAACGCGGTTAACAAACCAACGTTAATACAGCTTGGAAAGTTTTCCGCACTTGTATCTAAAGATTTTTTACTCTCACCGGCTAAGCCGGAGGAATTATTTACCCTAAAGGAAATCATATTAAAAGCGGCATAATTCACCTCATGACATTGGTGATGATTGACCCGATGGCGGCCAGCAAGGCCAGAATCGCCGCTCCCGCCGCCGAGAGCATGGTCTTGCGGATTTCCTCGGCGGGATGGCACGGCGGACTGTGGTGGATGTTATGATCCGAAAAATGCACATTAAGCATCCCCTTAAGTTCGGCTAATTCCCGTCTGGCCTCATTGATCACAGTCCAGATGTCTTTCAGATCCGGGTTGTCATTTCCGTTCGGCATGGTTTTACCTCCATGATTTGGGACCTATCGGCACATAGCGTTTGCGATTTTTTTCGATAACTAAAATTTCATTTCCGTAAAACGGAACTTTGCTTATTACATTCATAATCGCCTCCGCTTAGTTTTTGATCTGGTTTTCATCCGGCAGCAGTTCCCGGAGAATCCGGAAAAACTCCGCTTTCGTGTCCGCCTGCCGACATTTGCCGCCGCAACGCCGGTGTCCATCAACGAAAGGTTCGGAAGTGGCAACGCCGATTAATTCCAGAAGCCGCACGATCTGTGTTTTCAACGCTGCGATCACTTCATCTTTTCTGGCGGCCTCGGTGGTAATCGCGGAGATTATCTTCCGCATATTATCGGAACACGGTTTTTCCTTGTGGAAATACTGGTAGAGCGCCTGGTAGCATTCCCGCTGGTATTTGATGATGGCCTCCCGCCGGCAGCCCGGATAGCGCATTGCCGGAATCTTGAAAAGCCAGCCGTTGAGATATTCAAGCGGCAGGCAAACCATCTCCTGACTCCCGCCTTTTGAAGGTATGGATGTAACGTCCATACCTTCATTCAGCACCGGATCATTCCTGATAATCCGAAGCTGGCCGCTCCAGTCAAGACCCAGGGCTTCGGTAATCGGCTTCATTGCCACATATTTTTTATCGTCTTTTTCAACGACCAGAATTTTGTCTCCGTTAAAAGGAACTTTTTTGAGCTTATTCATTGTTTCTCTTCTCCTGTAAGTTTGGTGTGTATCCTTAAAGTGTTCCGGTAACTGTCCGAGTATCGCCACTCAGGTTCATTGTTGGGAGCCATTACCTCGTATATGAAGCCGTCCTCAACAATTTCATCGCCCGGTTCGGGCAGAATTTGTGTGTCATTCAACACCAAGTCGGCGGCGCTTATGAGGTAATCCCGGCTTTCGATGTACTGGAATCGGCCATAGTCATCAGCGACTTTGAACACAGTTTTGCCGACGGTTGCCGGAACCCCGGCGGAGTCACCGCCGCGCCGGTAAATTACCGGCACGGTCAGGTGGGTTTTCCGCTGGGATTCCAGCCAGGCGATACCTTCTTGCAGCATACCCATTACTCGGCTGCAATCAGCCCCAGCGTTCGGAGCGCCGCCAGTATGGAGTCGAGTTTGCCGTTGTTGGCTTCGACGTCATCTTTGAGGCCATTGTACTCTGCCCCAATGGTGGCGAAGTTGTTGTTGATCGCTCCCGACTGATCCGCTCCTGAAGTATCCCCAACCGCCGCCAGTTGGTGGGTTTCGCTGGCCGTGCCGCCGGACTGGTCGTTGATGTCCTCGGCACTGGCTTCAGGATCGGTTATTGCCGCCGCGGCGCTGATCGGCACGTCGCGGGAAACGTTGATAATCACCCGGGCATGCGCATCATCGTCTGTGGACGCGATGATGGTCTTGCCGAGATATTTATTATCCCCGACGGTGGTGGTGACGACCTTGTCCGTCGCATTCCAGAACACGATCGTCCCTGCGGCAATCGCCGTTCTGTCTCCCGTCGCTTTGGGAATATCGAACACCCCGACCAGCGCCAGGGCGCCGAGCGTCCCGGCCTTGATATCCAGTTTGGCGATCCCGGCCAGATCGCCGATAATTACCACATCCCCAGCCGCCACGTCGGCTTCGGGCGTATAATCGATGCTGTGTCCTCTCTGAACATATTTCGCAAGCATGTAAAACCTCCATGAATTAAATTGAAAATTGAAAGTTGAAAATTGAAAGTTAAGAAATAATTCTCTCAAATCGCTACTGCGATTTCAGGCACTCCTTTGCTGAATTTGAGCGGATATTTCCGCCCAATTCAGCAAAGTATTAACGCACCGGGTCGTACCCGGACGCGATCCAGCGCAGCGGTCATGCTGTTCGCCTGGTCGCCGCAGGCGAAACCTTACGCGCCGATAGCTTTGACCATGCCGCGATGATCCTGCTCGCGGACGCCAAGGTCGAAATAGACCCGGAACCACAGTCCCAGCGTGTTGTCGGGTAGGAAAATCCTATTGCTAGGATTCTCCCCCCTAAGAACCGTACGTGTGAGTTTCCCCACATACGGCTCAAGCCTCATTAAGACACTACCTTCGTAGCATCCGGCTCGATTACAGT
>JAQUOK010000720.1 GCA_028717165.1 Victivallaceae bacterium
CTATCTGTTTCATCAGATATACAAATGTGCCAAAATTGACTACATTGATGATACCAACTACACTATCTTCTACAACTTTGGGAATAACGCTAGAAAGTTCTTCGAAGTTTATCTTTATTACAAGTATCCAGACCAAGGCATGACAGAGGAGACTCTACGTCTTTTCTTCGGTGAGAAAAAAATCCCTGCAGTTTTAACGGACAGGATTAACAACGAATATTCTCACTTGGCTGGGGTATTCGAACGGGGAGCGACACCAGTAGAAGTTCCCGAAATGCAGACAGCCGCAAAATCTATATTAGAGAAAATAAAAAATAGAGATCCAGATCAATATTCAGCCTTACTTCAAAGCATTGGTGTAAATGAAGAGGCAGTTGCTGAAACTGCAGTAGTATATGGGGGAGTTCAATGAAGATTCTCCATACATCAGACTGGCATTTGGGACGCTCCCTCTACGGGCGGAAGCGTTATGATGAGTTTGCCGCATTCCTGAATTGGCTGGCTGATATTATCCAGGAAGAAAAAATTGATGCGTTGCTGGTGGCTGGGGATATATTCGATACCAGCACTCCAAGTAACCGGGCACAAGAGTTATACTATCGTTTTCTTTGCCGGGTATCGGCATCGCATTGCCGGCATATTGTTGTAATTGCCGGCAATCACGATTCTCCTTCGTTTTTAAATGCGCCTAAAGAACTCCTTCGGGCTTTGAATGTTTACGTTGTCGGAGCTATGACCGATAAGCGGGAGGATGAGGTAATCGTACTAACTGATGACAAACAGCCGGAAGCGATTGTTTGCGCCGTGCCCTATTTGCGCGACCGGGATATCCGCATTGTCGAGCCGGGAGAAACTATCGACGACAAAAACGCGAAGTTGGTTGAAGGTATTAAACATCATTATGCTGAAGTCTACCGGATTGCGGAACAGAAACAAGCGGAATTTAAGGACGCGGGTTATACAAATATTCCCATCGTCGCGACGGGACATCTTTTTACCGCCGGCGGACAAACTGTCGATGGCGATGGAGTTCGTGAGCTCTACGTCGGGTCTTTGGCGCATGTCGAACAGGAGGTTTTTCCGTCTTCGATAGATTACCTTGCTTTAGGCCATTTGCATGTCCCGCAAGAGGTTGGAAGCTCTGATTTTATCCGCTACAGCGGTTCTCCTGTTTCTATGGGGTATGGAGAAGCCAATCAGGACAAAAAGATAATTATTATTGAATTCAATGGTATGCCCGAACCGACAATAAGCGAACGCAAGGTTCCCTGTTTTCAGAAATTGGTTCGTATTACTGGAACCCTTGATGACATTCATGCGAAAATACAGCTATTAAAGCAGGAAGACAGTAGCGCCTGGCTGGAAATCGAATATACCGGCAATGACATTATCGGTAATCTTCGGGAAATATTTGATGAAGCGTTGGCCGACTCAAAAATGGAAATTCTCAGGATAAAGAACAAGCGGGTTATTGACCGGGTAATTAATGCAATACATGAAGATGAAACGCTTGATGATCTTGATGCCGGAGATGTTTTCAAGCGCTGTCTTGAGACTTTCGAGGTTCCTGATGATGAGCGGGAAGAATTGATTGCCTCTTATAACGAAATAATTCAGTCTCTCCAGGAAGAAGACGTAAACGCGGAATAAATAAAAAAATGAAAATCCTTGGACTGAGATATAAAAATCTTAATTCGCTTTATGGCGAATGGCTTATTGATTTCACTGATCCGGAGTACGTTTCAAACGGAATTTTTGCTTTAACCGGTCCGACCGGTTCGGGAAAGTCAACGCTTCTGGATGCGATCTGCCTGGCATTGTACGGCGCAACGCCGCGCCTCGGGAAAATAACCCGGAGCAGCAATGAAATCATGTCGCGGCAGACTGGAGAATGTTACGCCGAAGTGACATTCGAATCCCAGGCCGGTAAATTTCTTTGTCACTGGGAACACCGCCGGGCTAGAAAAAAAGCAGACGGAGCTTTGCAAATTCCCGAACACCAGATCGCCGATGCCGATACCGGCAGGCCTATAGAAACTAAAAAGAGTCTTGTCGTTGGCATTGTCGAGGAAAAAACCGGAATGGATTTTGACCGTTTTACCCGTTCTATTTTATTAGCGCAGGGAGGCTTTGATACGTTTTTGCGGGCAGAGGTTGAAGACAAATCCAAAATCCTTGAGCAGATAACCGGAACAAAAATTTATTCTGATATTTCCATACGCGTTCATGAGCGCCAGCGTGCTGAGCGGGATAAGCTGAACCTGCTCCAGGCCGAAACTTCAGGAATTGTAATCCTGGAACCGGAAGAGGAAAAAGCAATTCAGCTCGAATTTGCTGAACAACAGAAAAAAGAAATCGAATTGAGCGGTAAATTTGCGGAAACTGGAAAAGCAATTACTTGGTTCAATTCGGTTGAAGGCTTGAAAAAGGAACTCAGCGGTCTTGCTGAAGAAGCGCTTAAGCTGCAAAGTGAGCTTGAGGCATTCAAACCGGAACACGACAAACT